>NZ_JBHWVM010000012.1:111026-133088 GCF_042736805.1 Streptomyces sp. NPDC060031 | reverse complement strand
GACAGGTGCGTGATGCACCGGCCGGGGCTCCCGGCCGTTGCGGGCGGGTTCTGGGTGCGGGGGCCGAGGGGGTGCGGGAGGATGGGCCAGTCCGGGTACCCGGCCCCTGGAGGTGGCCGTGCGGCGGTTGATACGTATGCCTGCGGGCCTGGCCCTCGCCCTGGCGGTGGGGGTCCTGTGGTGGTGGGCCGTGCTGCGGCTCGTGCTGGAGCCCGCGGACTCCGGGCCCGTGGAGGGCGCCGTGGCGGTCGGCGGGTGGGGGCTGGGCCTGCTGCCGGTGCACTGCAGGCCGGGGCCGCCGGCGCGGTCGGGGGCGCGGTCGGGCGGCAGGTGGCGGGGGGCGGGTGCGGGGGGCGCCGGGGCAGCGGCTACCAGGGCATCGACACTCCACCGTTCGGGCGAAGGATCTGGCCCGTCATGAAGGACGAGGCGTCCGAGGCCAGGTAGAACACGGCCTGGGCGATGTCCTCGGGCTCGCCGACCCGGCGCAGTGGGGACATCCGGGTCATCGCCGCCTCCGTCTGCTCCTGGACCTCGGGGCCGTGGCGGCCGGTCATCGGGGTGCGGATCCAGCCCGGTGCGACCGCGTTGACGCGGATGCCGTGCGGTCCGGCCTCGGTGGCGAGGGTCTTCGTCAACTGGACGACGGCGGCCTTCGCGGCGCTGTAGCAGAGCAGGCCGGGCTGGGCGGCGTCCACGGCGCCCGAGGCCATGGTGACGATCGAACCGGGGCGGCCTGCGGCGATCATGGAGCGGGCGGCCTCCTGGCAGGTGCGCAGCACCCCCTTGAAGTTGATGTCGAGGATTCGGTCGAGGTCCTCGTCCGCCGTCTCCAGCACGCTGCTGGTGTGCATGACCCCGGCTATGGCGGCGGCGATGTCGAGCGGGCCGGCCGCCGTGACGGCTTCCCTGATCCCGGCCCGGTCGGTCACGTCGACGGTGTGGACGGTGGCGGCGCCGCCGGCCTTGGCGATCAGGGCGGCCGTTTCGGCGAGGCCCTGCTCGTCGCGGTCGGCGCAGTGCACGTGCGCGCCGGCTTCGGCGAGGAGTGCGGCGGTGGCGCGGCCGATGCCGCTGGCGGCGCCGGTGACGAGGGCGGTGCGGCCGGTGAGGTCGTACGCGGCGGCGGGTGTCGCGGTGGGTGTGGGCATGGCGGGACCGTACGGCCGTATCTGACGGACCGTCAACGGGTGGGTGGCTGTGGGCCGCGGAGTGCCGCCGCGGGCTACGGCGTCGGGCCGGACTGGCAGCGGGGGCACCAGTACGCGGGCCGGGCGTCCTGGGGAGCCTCGCGGACGGGGGTGCCGCAGCGCAGGCAGGGGCGGTGGACGCGGCCGTAGACGAAGAGGTCCTGGCCGCGGCGGCGGCTGCCGGTGGTGTTGCGGCGGGGGTACGGGCCGCCGATGTTCGCGGCGAGCAGGCGGTGAGCGGCGGCGGCCAGGCGCGGGAGCGCGGTCTGCGGGAGCGCGCCGACGGGGGTCCAGGGGGTGACCTGGGCGAGGAAGCAGAGCTCGCACTTGTAGATGTTGCCGATCCCGGCGAGGTTGCGCTGGTCGAGGAGGGCCTCACCGAGCGGGCGCTCGGGGGTGGCGGCGAGATTGGCCGCGGCCGTTTCGGGGTCCCAGTCCGGGCCGAGCAGGTCGGGGCCGAGGTGGCCGACGACCTTGGCCTCGTCGGCGGTGCGGATCAGTTCCAGGACGGGGAGGCGGTAGCCGACGGCGGTGTGCGTCTCGGTGCCGAGGATGGCGCGGATCTCGTGGGCGGGGCCGCCGTGCCACTTCGCTCCCGCGGGGAAGACGTGCCAGGCGCCGTCCATGCGGAGGTGGCTGTGGAGGGTGAGTCCCTCGGCGGCGGAGGTGGTGCCGGTGGCGTCGTCGGCGGCGGTGAAGCGGGCGAGGAGGTGTTTGCCGCGGGGGACGACGTTGAGGGTGGTGCGGGTGGTGAGGTCGACCGTGGCGAGGCGCGGGGTGCGGAGGTCTGAGCGGGTGAGGCGGTGGCCCGCCAGGGCGGCGTGGAGCCGGGCCGCTGCGCGCCAGACGCTGTCTCCTTCGGGCATGCCGTCATTGTCGCCCGGGCGGGGCCGACGGGGCAGCGGCCGGGGAGCGCTGCGCGGAGGCGGTCCCCGCCCCGCCCTTTCGCCGTTTCCCCGGGGCTCCGCCCCGGACCCCTGCCTGTGCGGCGCCGTTGCCGGGGGCCGGCCCCCCGGACCCCCGCGCCTCAAAATGCCGGCGAGGCTGATTCACGCCGGCGGGGTCAGGGGCGCAGGCGGAGGCCTCTGGGGGTGGCGTGGAAGCCGGCGGATTCCAAGGTTCGGCCCAGGGGGGACGTCAGGGAGGCGGCGGCGTTGATGCGTTCCACCGTGAGGGCGGGGAGGGTGCCTGCGCGGGAGGCGGTGGCCAGGGCCGTCACGGCGGCCGTCAGGCGGGGGTCGTCCGCCTCGGGCCAGGCCAGGAGGGTCTTGCCGCCGCGCTCCAGGTACAGGGTGAGCTCGCCGTCGACCAGGACGACCAGCGAGCCCGCCTTGCGGCCCGGCTTGTGGGAAGCGCCCGTCGGGGGCTCCGGCCAGGGCAGGGCCGCGCCGTACGCGTTCGCCGGGTCGGCGGCCGCCAGGACCACGGCCGCCAGCGGGGGTGGGGTCCGCTCGGCGGCGCGGAGCCGGTCCACCGCGCCGTCCATCGCGAACTGCGCCGCGCCCAGCCCCTCGACCACGTAGCCGCGGCGGGCCTGGCCGCTGTCCTCGAACGCGGAGAGGATCCGGTAGACCGCGCTGAAGCCGCCCTCGACCCCTTCGGCCGCCACGGCCCCGCGGGTGACGACGCCGTGGCGGTCCAGCAGGGTACGGGCCAGCGCGTGCGCCCGGTGGGTCGGGTCCGGGGCCGGGGACGGGAGCAGCGACCACCGCCCGGCGACCGTGGGCGGCCCGGTACGCGAGACGGTCGTGCTGAGCGTGCCGTAGCGGCCGCGGGGGATCGTGCGCCTGGCGCGGTGCGCGGTGGCGCCCGCGGTGCGGCCCGAGCCGAGCAGGGAGCGCAGCGGGGACAGGGTGTCGTTCGTCAGACGCCCCGACCAGGCCAGGTCCCACAGGGCCGAGGACAGGTCCAGTTCGGAGCTCTCCGGGTGGAGGGCGCGCACGAACTCGGTGATCTGGCGGAAGAACAGGCCGTAGCCGCCCGCGAGGGAATCCAGCACCGCCCGGTGGAGCGGGCTCAGCTCCAGCGGGTGCGCCGGGGGCAGCAGCAGCGGGGCCGCGTCCGCCAGGTAGAGGGAGACCCAGCCGTCCTTGCCCGGCAGGGCCCCCGCGCCGGCCCAGACCACCTCGCCGGAGGTGGTGAGCTCGTCCAGCAGGTTCGGGGAGTAGCCGGCGACCCGGGAGGGGAGGATCAGGCGCTCCAGCGCCGAGGCCGGCACCGGCGCGCCCTGGAGCTGCTCGACCGCGCGGGCCAGGCCGTCGATGCCGCGCAGCGCCCCGCCCAGGTGCTGCCACTGCGGGAGGAAGGTGGCCAGCGAGGTCGGCGGGACCGGCTCCAGCTCCTGGCGCAGCGCGGCCAGCGAGCGGCGGCGCAGCCTGCGCAGCACCGTCGTGTCGCACCACTCCTGGCCGATGCCCGCCGGATGGAACTCGCCCTGGACCACCCGCCCGGCCGCCGCCAGCCGGTGCAGCGCCCCGTCCGTCACCGCCGTGCCCAGGCCGAAGCGGGTGGCGACGGCGGTCGTGGTGAACGGCCCGTGGGTGCGCGCGTACCGGGCGAGGAGGTCGCCCAGCGGGTCCTTGACCGGCTCGGTGAACGCCTCCGGGACCCCCACGGGCAGGGCGGTGCCCAGCGCGTCCCGCAGCCGGCCCGCGTCCTCGATCGCCGCCCAGTGGTCGAGCCCGCCGATCCGGACCCGGACGGCCCGGCGGGCGTCGGCCAGCGCCTCGGCCCAGGACGGCTCCGCGCCGCGCGCGGCCAGCTCCCCGGGGGTCAGCGGGCCCAGCAGACGCAGCAGGTCGGCCACCGACTCGGCGTCCTTGGCCCGGCGGTCCTCGGTCAGCCACTGGAGCTCCCGCTCCAGCTCCTCCAGCACCTGCGCGTCGAGCAGCTCGCGCAGCTCCGCCTGGCCGAGCAGTTCGGCCAGCAGCCGGGAGTCCAGGGAGAGGGCCGCCGCCCTGCGCTCGGCGAGCGGCGAGTCGCCCTCGTAGAGGAACTGGGCGACGTAACCGAAGAGGAGGGAGCGGGCGAACGGGGAGGGCTCCGCGGTGGTGACCTCGACGAGGCGGACCCGGCGCGCCTCGATGTCGCCCATCAGCTCGGTCAGGCCGGGCACGTCGAAGACGTCCTGGAGGCATTCCCGTACGGCTTCCAGCACGATCGGGAACGAGCCGAACTCCGAGGCCACCTGGAGGAGCTGGGAGGCGCGCTGGCGCTGCTGCCACAGCGGGGTGCGCTTGCCCGGATTGCGGCGCGGCAGCAGCAGGGCGCGGGCGGCGCACTCGCGGAAGCGGGAGGCGAACAGCGCGGAGCCGCCCACCTGGTCGGTGACGATCTGGTTGATCTCGCCGTGGTCGAAGGCGACGTCCGCCGCGCCCAGCGGGGCCTGTTCGTCGTCGAACTCGAAGGTGGCCGTGTGGGCGGGGTCATGGTCGAGGAGGTCCATGGAGAGCAGGTCCGCATCCGGCAGGCGCAGCACGATGCCGTCATCGGCGTGCATCACCTGCGCGTCCATGCCGTACTTCTCGGAGAGCCGGGCGCTCAGCGCCAGCGCCCACGGGGCGTGCACCTGGGCGCCGAAGGGGGAGTGGACCACGACCCGCCAGTCTCCGAGCTCGTCGCGGAACCGCTCGACCACGATCGTCCGGTCGTCCGGGACGTGCCCGCAGGCCTCGCGCTGCTCGGTGAGGTACGCCAGTACGTTCTCCGCGGCCCAGGCGTCGAGGCCCGCCGCCAGCAGGCGCAGCCGGCCGTCCTCCTCGGAGAGGCCGCCGAGTTCGCGCAGGAACGCGCCGACCGCGCGGCCCAGTTCGAGCGGGCGGCCCAGCTGGTCGCCCTTCCAGAACGGCAGCCGGCCCGGGACTCCGGGGGCGGGGGTGACCAGGACCCGGTCGCGGGTGATGTCCTCGATGCGCCAGGAGGTGGTGCCCAGGGTGAACACGTCGCCCACGCGGGACTCGTAGACCATCTCCTCGTCCAGCTCGCCGACCCGGCCGCCGCCCTTCTTCGGGTCGGAGCCGGCGAGGAAGACGCCGAACAGCCCGCGGTCGGGGATGGTGCCGCCGGAGGTGACCGCGAGGCGCTGGGCGCCCGGCCGGCCGGTGATCGTGCCGGCCACGCGGTCCCACACCACCCGGGGTCTGAGCTCGGCGAACGCGTCCGACGGGTAGCGGCCCGCGAGCATGTCGAGCACCGCCGTGAACGCCGACTCCGGCAGCGCGGCGAAGGGCGCCGCCCGCCGGACCAGCGCGAGGAGGTCGTCCAGCTGCCAGGTGTCCATGGCGGTCATGGCGACGAGCTGCTGGGCGAGGACGTCGAGGGGGTTGGAGGGGATCCGCAGGGACTCGATCGAGCCGGTGCGCATCCGCTCGGTGACCACGGCCGCCTGGACGAGGTCGCCCCGGTACTTGGGGAAGACCACACCGGTGGAGACCGCGCCCACCTGGTGCCCGGCGCGGCCCACGCGCTGGAGCCCGGAGGCCACCGAGGGCGGGGACTCCACCTGGACCACGAGGTCCACCGCGCCCATGTCGATGCCCAGTTCGAGACTGGAGGTGGCGACCACGGCGGGCAGCCGGCCCGCCTTCAGGTCCTCCTCCACCAGCGCCCGCTGCTCCTTGGACACCGAGCCGTGGTGGGCGCGGGCCAGCAGCGGCGGGGCGCCTTGAGCCGCGCCGGACTGGGCCATGATCTCGGCCGGAGGCGCACCCTCGGGGAGTTTCTCGCCCATGGCCCGCTCGTACGCGATCTCGTTGAGCCGGTTGCAGAGCCGCTCCGCGAGCCGGCGGGAGTTGGCGAACACGATGGTGGAGCGGTGGGACTGCACCAGGTCCGCGATCCGCTCCTCCACATGCGGCCAGATGGAGGGCTTGTCGCCGCCCTCGCGGCCCTCGGTGGCCGGGGAGCCGCCCAACTCGCCCATGTCCTGCACCGGGACGACCACCGACAGGTCGAACTCCTTGGTCGACGGCGGCTGGACGATCTCCACCTTGCCGCGGGGCGCGAGGTACCGGGCCACCTCGTCGACGGGTCGGACCGTCGCCGACAGTCCGATCCGGCGGGCCGGGCGAGGCAGCAGCTCGTCCAGCCGCTCCAGGGAGAGGGCCAGGTGGGCGCCGCGCTTGGTCCCGGCGACCGCGTGCACCTCGTCCAGGATCACCGTCTCGATGCCCGAGAGGGCCTCGCGCGCGGCCGAGGTCAGCATCAGGAACAGCGACTCGGGAGTGGTGATCAGGATGTCCGGCGGGCGCGTGGACAGCGCCCGGCGCTCGGCGGGCGGGGTGTCACCGGAGCGGATCCCGACCCGGATCTCGGGCTCCGGTTGCCCGAGGCGCACCGACTCCTGCCGGATGCCGGTCAGCGGGCTGCGCAGATTGCGCTCCACGTCCACCGCCAGCGCCTTGAGGGGCGATACGTACAGCACCCGGCAGCGCTTCTTCGGCTCCGCGGGCGGCGGGGTCGAGGCCAGCTGGTCGAGGGCGGCCAGGAAGGCGGCCAGGGTCTTGCCGGAGCCGGTGGGCGCCACGACGAGCACGTCCGAGCCCTGCCCGATCGCCCGCCAGGCGCCCTCCTGCGCGGCGGTGGGCCTGTCGAAGGCCCCCGTGAACCAGGAGCGGGTCGCGGGGGAGAAGGAGTCGAGCGCGGTACCGGACATGCCCCCATCGTGCACCCGGCCACTGACAACCGGCCGGAACTGCGAGAACGCCCCTGCCGGGCGGGGCGCAGAATGGGGGGATGGGGACGGACGAGGGACGCCGGGAGTGGGCGCGGCACTGGCAGTACGCACAGCTGCCCGGACTGGACCTGCTGCGCGCCCATTACGTACGCCACACCTTCCCGCGCCACGCGCACGACGGGTACGTCATCGCGGCCGTCACCGGCGGCATCGAGGAGATCGGTCTCCCCGGCACCACCGTGCGGGCCGGGCCCGGCAGCGTGGTCCTGATCAACCCCGAGGTGCCGCACACCGCGCGCGCCGGCGCCCCCGAGGGCTGGGCGTACGCCACCCTCTACCCCTCCCGGGACCTGATCGCCGAGGTCGCCGCCGAGATCGGCGCCCCGCGCGGGACCCCCGGCTTCACCGCCGACATGGTCGCCGACCCGCAGGGCGCGCGGGCCATCGCCGAGGTCCACCGCGCCGCCGAGGCCGGGAACGCGCTGGCCGCCGACACGCTGCTGCGGGGCGTGGTGGCGCGGATGCTGAGCCGGCACGCGGGCCCGCTGCCCGCCCGTACGACACGGCGCGCGGGCGCCGCCGACGCCGAGCGGGCCCGGGCCGTACTGGAGGAGCGGATGGCCGCGCCGCCGTCGCTGGAGCGGCTCGCGGCGGAGCTGGGGACCAGCCCGTTCGCGCTGCTGCGGGCCTTCAGGGAGCGGTACGGGATGCCGCCGCACACCTGGCTGACCGACGCCCGGGTCCGGCGGGCGCGCCGGCTCCTGGCCACGGGCACCGCGCCCGCGGAGGCGGCCGTCGCCGTCGGCTTCACCGACCAGCCGCACCTGAACAGGCACTTCACCCGCATCGTGGGCGTCCCGCCGGGCGCCTACCGGCGGGAGCGGGCCGGCTAGGCCTTCTCTTTCGACCTGGGCCCCGCCCCACCGAGGCGCCGCCGCGCGCAAGAACGTACGCGCGCAAGAACGTACGCGCGCAAGAACGTACGCGCGCAAGAACGTACGCGCGCAAGAACGTACGCGCGCAAGAACGTACAAGACCCGGCCGCCCCGTCCTGCGTACGTTCGGGGCGTGGGAGAACATCAGATGGTGATACAGGAGGCCCCCGACGGGGCCGCCGCCGGGCGGCCGCGGGCTGCCGTCGTGCGGGACGCGCTCGGGGTCGGGGTGGCCGTCGGGCTGTCCGGTTTCGCGTTCGGGGTGACCGCCGCCGGGTCGGGGGTCAGTGCGCTACAGGCCTGCGTGCTGAGCCTGCTGGTCTTCACCGGCGCCTCGCAGTTCGCGCTGGTCGGGGCCCTGGCGGCGGGCGGGAATCCGTTCACCGCCGCCGCCGGGGCCTTCTTCCTCGGGACCCGCAACGCCTTCTACGGGCTGAGGCTGTCGCAGCTGCTCGCGCTGCCCCGCGCCGTGCGGCCCTTCGCCGCGCACTGGGTGATCGACGAGACCACCGCCGTGGCCCTCGCCCAGCCCGACCGGAAGTCGGCCCGGCTCGGCTTCACCGTCACCGGGCTGAGCCTCTACGTCCTGTGGAACCTGACCACCCTGCTGGGCGCGCTCGGCGCCGAAGCCATCGGGGACACCGCCGCGTGGGGGCTCGACGCCGCCGGGCCGGCCGTCTTCCTCGCGCTGCTCGCGCCGATGCTGAAGACCACCACCGAGCGGGCCGTGGCCGGGCTCGCGCTGGTCCTGGGGCTGGGATTCCTGCCCGTGCTGCCCGCCGGGGTGCCGGTGCTGATCGCCGCGCTGGCCGCGCCCGTCGTGCTGTGGATGAAGGGACGCCGCTCGTGAACGTCTGGATCGCCATCGCCATCACCGTCCTCGGCTGCTACGCCGTCAAGCTCGCCGGGCTGCTCGTGCCCGCCGGGGCGCTGGAACGGCCCGTGGTGCGCAAGCTCTCCGCGCTGCTGCCGGTCGCCCTGCTCGCCGCGCTCACCGCGCAGCAGACCTTCAGCACCGGGCACGAGCTCGTCCTCGACGCCCGCGCCGCCGGGCTCGCCGCCGCCGGGGTCGCGCTGCTGCTGCGGGCGCCGTTCCTGCTCGTGGTCGCTGCCGCCGTCGTGGTCACCGCTGGGGTACGGGCCCTGGGGGGCTGACCCCGGCTGCGCCGGCGGGCCCGGCGGCGCAGCCGGTCCCGGCAGCCACGGCTCCGGCCGGCAGGCGCCCGTACGCCCGCAGGGTCAGCAGCGCCTCCAGCGTGGCGATCGGCCGCCGCTCCAGCGAGCTGCCCGGCGCCCAGGCCCGGCGGCGCACCGGCCAGCCGCCGTCCGGCTGCTGCTCCGCGGCCAGGAAGTCCAGGGAACGGCCCAGCTCCGCGTCCGTGAACCAGCCGCGGGCCAGGGATTCGGGCCGCCGCGCGAAATCGTGCGGGAAGAGGTGCTCGCCGGGCGCGTAGCCGGCGGACACCGCGTGCTCCTCGCGCCGGCCCGGCTCCAGCACGGCCAGGCGCTGCTCGCGCACCAGCCGCCCCAGCCGGTCAGCGGCCGCCGCCGCGCGCGCCCGGTCGGGGACGCCGTCGAGAAAGGCCACCGCGCTCTGGACCTCGTACGGATGGGAGCGGCGCAGGTTCTCGACCCGGTCCCAGCAGAAGTCCGTCGCCCGGAACAGCCACGCGTGCCAGACCCGGTTGCGGTGCAGCACCCCGACGACCGGGCCGGTGGTCAGCAGTTCGCTCGGCGGGTCGTCGTGCACGGGGTGGTACGGGGCCGCGGGATAGCCGCGCGGGGCCGGGAAGACCACGGGCAGGGCGCCGTCCGCGGTGGAGACCCGGGTGAGGTGGCGGCAGAGCCTCTCGACGCGCTGACCGGCGCAGCGGCCCAGGCTGTCCAGGATGCGCAGGGCGTGCGCGGTGTGCAGGGGCTGGCTCAGCGGTCCGCGCAGGTCGGGGTCGAGCGCGTGCCCGTAGCCGCCGTCGCCGCCCAGGTACGCGCCGAGGGCGGTGTCCACCGGGTCGGCGTCCCCGCCGAGGAAGTGGAACGCGAACCGCCGCTGCTCCAGCACCCGGGCTGTGAGCCAGATGAACTGCTCGGCGCGGGCCAGCGGGGCCGGCGCGGCCGGTGGGGGAGCTTCGTCTCCAGGCATGCGAGAAACGTAGGGGCCCGTGGTGCGCCCACGCAGGAGGAACGGGGCGGGTGCACTCTCCGGGGCGGGATACTGGGGGCATGCGGTTGACGATTTTCTGGGAGCGTATGGCCGAGCACTTCGGCGCGGGCTACGCGGAATCCTTCGCGCGGGACCACGTCATGACGGAGCTCGGGGGACGCACCGTCCACGAGGCGCTGGACGCGGGCTGGGAGGCCAAGGACGTGTGGCGCGCGGTGTGTTCGGCGATGGACGTCCCGAGTTCGCTGCGCTGACCGGGGCCGGGCCGGGGCCGTGGGGGAGCGCCGCCGTGCGGTAAGGGCCCTGTCCGGGCAGGGCTTGAGCCACTGCTTCGCCGTCCGGGCCGCCGGTGGGCCAGACTTGGCGGCGTGGCAGCCACCGAAGACACGACCGACCAGCCCGCAGACGCCCATGGCGCGCCTCCGCCGCCCCGGCCGTTCGACACGGCAGGGGCCGCCGACCGCCCAGGGGCCACCGGGGCCACCGGCCCTGCTTGCCCCACCGGCCCAGGAGCTCCGGCCGGACCCGGGGGGACGCCGCCCGGCACCACCGCGGGGAACGAGGCGCGGATGCCGCGCTGGCTGCCGCGTGCGGTGGTCCTCGTCCTGGCGCTGATCGCCTGCTTCCAGCTCGGCAGCTGGGCCTTCCACCAGCTCATCGGGTTTCTCACCAACATCCTGATCGCGTTCTTCCTCGCGCTCGCGATCGAACCGGCCGTGGCCAGGATGGCGGCCCGCGGCATGCGCCGCGGGCTCGCCACCTTCCTGGTGTTCCTCGCGGTGTTCGTCGCGACCGCCGGCTTCCTCACCCTGCTCGGCTCGATGCTCGCCGGACAGATCGTCGACATGGTGGAGGGCTTCCCGCACACGCTCGACTCGGTGATCGACTCGATCAACAGGACCTTCCACACCGAGCTGTCCCGGCTGGAGATCCAGGACAGCATGCTGCACTCCGACTGGCTGCAGAAGTACGTGCAGAACAGCGCGAGCGGCGTGCTCGACGTGTCCGCCACCGTGCTGGGCGGGCTCTTCAAGCTGCTGACGATCGGGCTGTTCTCCTTCTACTTCGCCGCCGACGGGCCGCGGCTGCGGCGCGCACTGTGCTCCGTACTGCCGCCCGCGAAGCAGTCGGAGGTGCTGCGGGCATGGGAGATCGCCGTCGCCAAGACGGGCGGGTACCTCTACTCGCGCGGGCTGATGGCGCTGATCTCCGGCATCGCGCACTACATCGTCTTCGTGATCCTCGATGTGCCGTACGCGCCCGCGCTCGCGGTGTGGGTGGGGCTGGTGTCGCAGTTCATCCCCACCATCGGCACCTACCTGGCGGGCGCGCTGCCGATGCTGATCGCCTTCACGGTCAACCCCTGGTACGCGCTGTACGTGCTCGGATTCGTGGTGATCTACCAGCAGTTCGAGAACTACGTGCTGCAGCCCAAGCTGACATCGAAGACCGTCGACATCCATCCGGCGGTGGCCTTCGGGTCGGTCATCGCGGGCACCGCCCTGCTGGGCGCGGTCGGGGCGCTCATCGCGATCCCGGCCGTCGCCACGCTGCAGGCCTTCCTCGGCGCGTACGTGAAGCGGTACGAGCTCACGGGCGCGGCGGCCGAGGAGGCATCCGGTGCTACCCCTCGGCGCCGAGTACGGCTGCCAAGGCTTCGGTGACCGACGCCTCGACGGTCTCTTTGGCCACTCCGAGGCCGGTCAGCAGCCCGTCGCCGTCCTCGAGTTCGAGGATGCCGAGCAGGATGTGCTCGGTGCCGACGTAGCCGTGGCCCAGGCGCAGGGCCTCGCGGAAGGTGAGTTCGAGGACCTTCTTCGCGGAGGCGTCGAAGGGGATGAGGTCGGGGACCTCGGCGGCGGCCGGGGGGAGCGTGGCGGTCACGGCGGCCCGTACGTCCTCGGCGGTGATCCCCTGGGCGGCCAGGGCGAGGGCGGCGAGGCCCTCGGGCTCGGCCAGCAGGCCGAGGATCAGGTGACCGGTGCGGATCTCGGTGCCGCCGGCGGCGCGGGCCTCGTTCTGCGAGGTCATGACCACGTTGCGGGCGCGGGGGGTGAAGCGGCCGAAGCCCTGGTCGGGGTCGAGGCCGGGGTCGCCCTCCTTGTCCGCCTTGGGGACGAAGCGCTTCTGGGCGGCCTGGCGGGTGACGCCCATGCTGCGGCCGATGTCGGTCCAGGAGGCGCCGGAGCGGCGGGCCTGGTCGACGAAGTGGCCGATGAGGTGGTCGGCGACCTCACCGAGGTGCTCGGCGGCGACGACGGCGTCGCTGAGCTGCTCCAGGGTGTCGGTGTGGACCTTCTTGATGGCCTCGATGAGGTCGTCGAGGCGTACCGGGTTGGTCATGCGAACGGGTTCCACGGAAGGGTTCGTCATAGGTGCAACCCTAGGTTGACAGTCCCCAGGGTGTCAACCTTGGGTTGTCAGTCGGAGTGGATATAGGCGGCGGATGTGTGCGGTTCGTACACCTGGGGCCCATGAGTGTCGACGAGATCACCCGGCCGGGGCCCCGGCCGCGTACGCGCGTCCTGCGCGGGCGCGCTCCCGCACCCGCCCCGCCCGCCCGGATCACCGCCCTGCACAGCGGGGGCGTCGCGGCCGCGGCCCTGCTGACCCTGGTCGGCGTCGGCGCGCTGCTCCACGAGCCGGTGCTGGTCCCGCCCATCGCGGCCAGCGCGGCGATCGTGTACGGGGTGCCCGCGCTCCCGCTGGCCCAGCCGCGCAGCGTCATCGGCGGGCACCTGCTGTGCGCGGCGGTCGGCTACCTGGTGCTGGCGGCGCTGGGCGGCGCCGCGTGGGCGGCGGCCCTCGGGGCGGGCGTGGCCGTCGTCGTGATGACCCTTGCCCGGACCCCGCATTCCCCGGCGGCCGCGACCACCGTGGTGGTGGTCCTCCAGGCTCCGGACGCGCGGGTCTTCGTACCGCTGCTCACGGGGGCGGCGCTGGTGCTGGTGCTGGCCGGGATGGCGGCGTCCCGGACGCGGCGGGGTGCGGTGGCGTACCCGGCGTACTGGTGGTGACCCGTCAGAGGCCCGCGCCGCAGCCGGCGACGCTCGGGGGTTCGTGGAGGGCGGGGGGCTCCGGCCGGGGTGCGGGGCGGGGGCGGAGGTGGGCCGCGAGGGGGGCCAGGCCGTGGGCGGCGGCGGAGCCGAGCCCGTTGCGGGCGACGGCGGTCAGGGCGTACCGGGCCGCTGCGGGGGTCCCGGGCGGCAGCGGCGGGGCCCGCGTACCGTCGGCGGCGGCCTCGCGTCCCCGGCGGAGCCCGGCGGCGGTCGCGTGGCGGTGGGGGAGGACCGGCCCCGCGAGCAGGCTGAGCAGGCCCGTCACCACGCCGAGCGCCGTGAACGCGAGGAACGGGCGCAGGCCCGTGCCCTGCCCGGTGGCGGAGTCCGCGACGCACGCCGCGACGGTCGCCAGGACCGCGACCAGCAGGCACGCGGTCTGGCCCAGTTCGGCGTTCTCGGTCCGGCCGCGCCGCCGGGGGTCCACCGCAAGTCCGCGCCCGACCAGCGTCCGCTCGACTTCGACGGCGGCGGGGCAGTCGGCGACCCGGGCCTCGAACTCCCGCGCGTGCGGGTGTGGGGTACCGGCCAGCAGGGCGAGTGCGGCCGCTTGGACGGGGTCGGGGTGGGGATCGGGTTCGGGGTGGGGGTCGGGTTCGGGTTCGGGTGCGGTCTCAGGGGCGGGGTCGCCCGGTGGTCCACTGCTGCCGCGCCGGACCGCGGTGACCCGGCCGTCGTCGTCGCCGACCGTCAGGCGCCCGCCCAGGTACAGCGCGCAGAGGGCCACCTCGGCGACCCCGCGCCGGCCGCGGTCCAGGTACGCGGCCTCGTACAGGGCGAGCGGCCCGCTGTCGGCCCGCCGGTCCGGACGGTCCGGACGGTCCCGGGGGTAGAGGCGCCGGTACAGCCGCACCCGGGCGAGACTGGCGCCCAGCAGCGGCGCGCCCGCCCCCGCGAAGATGAAGACCCACACGCCCCGAGTCTGGCGGCCGTCCCCGGGCGGGGCAATGGCCGGACGCGACCTACGGCGTCCGCGCGAAGGAGCGGCGGTAGGAACGGGGCGGCACTCCCCGGCGGCGTACGAACTGTTCGCGCAGGACGGCCGCGCTCCCGTAGCCCACCCGGCGGGCGATCTCCTCGACCGGCAGGTCGGTGGTCTCCAGGAGCTCCTCGGCGCTGCTCAGCCGCAGGCCCCGGAGCCAGGCGTGCGGGGTGGTGCCGGTCGCGGCGGCGAAACGGCGGGCGAAGGAACGTTTGCTCATGACGGCGCGGCGGGCCAGTTCCGCGACGGGAAGCGGCTCGTGGAGGTGCGCGCGGGCCCAGTCCAGCACCTCGGCGAGGCGCTCGTCCTGGCAGTCCTCGGGGACGGGGGCGGCGAGGTACTGGGCCTGGCCGCCGTCCCGGTGCGACGGCAGCACCATGTCCCGCGCGACGGCGTTGGCCATCGCGGCTCCGTACTCCCGCCGCAGCAGGTGCAGACACAGGTCGAAGCCCGCGGCGGCCCCCGCGCCCGTGGTGATCCGCCCCTCGTCGACGTACAGCGCGTCGGGCTCGACGCTGACGGCCGGGTGGCGGCGGGCCAGCAGTTCGGCGAACCGCCAGTGGGTGGTGGCCCGGCGGCCGTCGAGCAGCCCGGCGGCGGCGAGCGCGAAGGTGCCGACGCAGTGGGCCGCGACCAGCGCGCCCCGCTCGTACGCGGCCGCCAGCGCGTCGAGCACGGCGGGGCCGGGGGGTGTGCGGAAGCCGGCCCACGGCAGGGCGATGACGAGATCGGCGGCGGCCAGCCGGTCCAGGCCGTGCGCGATCGTGAGCGGCACGCCGAGGTCGGTGGGGACCGGCCCGGGCCGGTCGGTGCACAGGGCGAAGTCGAAGCCCGGCAGCCCCTGCCCGTGCGGGCCGAAGACCTCGGTGACGATGCCGACGGCGAGCATGCCGACTCCGGGCGGGGCGTAGGCGGCGACGGTCGGGAAGGGCGGCACGCGTGCAGTCTGCCACGGCTGGCACGAATCCTGCGATCAGCGGCAGCAGTGCCACTCGTGAACGGCCGCCCCGCCCACGAGGATTGAGGACATGACAACGACCCGCACGACAGACGGCACGGCAGCCCGCACGACAGACGGCACGGCCGACGGCCTGACCGACGCACCGCTCGGCCGCAGCGCCGTGTACAAGGTCCTGACCACCGGCTACGTCGGCTCCACCGGCCCCGGAGTGGCCGCCACCGTCTCCTACGTCTCCGACGCCGGCCGGCACGTGATCTTCGATCCGGGCATGGTGGCGAGCCGAGAGGACATCCTCGGTCCGCTGGCCGAACTGGGCCTCGGCCCCGACGACATCACCGACGTGGTGCTCAGCCACCACCACCCGGACAACACCATGAACGTGGGCCTGTTCGGCCGGGCCCGGGTCCACGACCACAAGGTGGAGTACCGGGGCGACCAGTGGCGCAACCGCGATGCGGAGGGCTACGAGCTCACCCCGTCGCTACGGCTGATCCGCACCCCGGGGCACAGCGCCGAGGACATCACGCTGCTGGCGGGCACGGACGCGGGCGTGGTGGCGTTCGCCGGCGACCTGTGGTGGCACGCGGAGGGCCCGGCGGACGACCCGGTGGCCCCGGACCGCGAGGTCCTGCGCGCCTCCCGACTCCGGGTCCTGGCCGCCGCGACCCTGATCGTCCCGGGCCACGGCGCCCCGTTCCCGGCCGACGACAGGGCCCCGCGCTAGCCGCGGCGCCAGCGGTAGACCGATGCCGTAGGCAGGCCACCAGCGCTCCAGACCGGAGTCGCGGGCTAGTTGTTGAAGCCGCTGCACTCGGTCAGTTCGCCGCCCTGGCGGACCGTGTAGTCGGCGGGCGGCACGTTCATGACCTGGAAGCCGCCGTTCTGGGCGATGTCGACCGTCCCTCCGAAGCCGGCCGACCCGTATATGTAGGCCGGGCCCGGGGTGAAGCCGCCGCCGGAGAGGTGCACCTTTCCGTTGTCGAGGATGCCGGAGACCGAACAGGTCGCGGTCGGGACCGCGGCCGGTGAGGACTGGGGGACCGCCGCGAGGGCGGTGGGGGCAGCCACGAAGGAGGCCGCCACGAGGGGGCTGAGGACAAGCAGACGTGCGCGCCGGTTCATGAGTTTTCCTAACCGGGAGGAAACGGGAGGCCGCGGGCCGCACGCCCGGCTCCCCGGGCAGCCGCCGGTACCGTCCGGCACTGACGGCCCTGGCGACGCGCGGCGAGCGGGAGGCCGGCCCCTGACGGGGGCCGGGGACTCAAACCGAGAGCGGGGACCGCCTACCCATCGTCACCCCGCCCCTTCCTCGGTGCGACCGGGGGCCGGAGCACCTGCCACCCGCGTGGGGTGGGTGGGGCGCGCTTGACAGGAAAATCGAACACGCATTCTTATGGGTTATGCACAGCCGAACCGGGCGTGGGAGCGCATTGTCAGTGGCAGGCGTTAGCGTCAATGGCGTGAAGCGATCGACTCAAGCAAACCGGGTGGAACCCATGGCAGGCACCGACCGCGAGAAGGCTCTCGACGCCGCGCTCGCACAGATTGAACGGCAATTCGGCAAGGGCGCGGTGATGCGTCTCGGCGACAAGCCGAACGACCCCATCGACGTCATCCCCACCGGGTCGACCGCACTGGACATCGCCCTCGGCGTCGGCGGGCTCCCCCGCGGCCGTGTGGTCGAGGTGTACGGGCCGGAGTCCTCCGGTAAGACGACCCTGACCCTGCACGCCGTGGCCAACGCGCAGAAGGCCGGCGGCACCGTCGCCTTCGTGGACGCCGAGCACGCGCTCGACCCCGAGTACGCGAAGGCCCTCGGCGTAGACACCGACAACCTCATCCTGTCCCAGCCGGACACCGGCGAGCAGGCGCTCGAGATCGTGGACATGCTCGTCCGCTCCGGCGCGCTCGACCTCATCGTCATCGACTCCGTCGCGGCGCTCGTGCCGCGCGCGGAGATCGAGGGCGAGATGGGCGACTCGCACGTGGGTCTCCAGGCCCGCCTGATGAGCCAGGCGCTCCGGAAGATCACCGGTGCGCTCAACCAGTCCAAGACCACCGCGATCTTCATCAACCAGCTCCGCGAGAAGATCGGTGTGATGTTCGGCTCGCCGGAGACCACCACCGGTGGCCGCGCGCTGAAGTTCTACGCTTCGGTGCGCCTCGACATCCGCCGCATCGAGACCCTCAAGGACGGCACGGACGCGGTCGGCAACCGCACCCGCGTCAAGGTCGTCAAGAACAAGGTCGCGCCGCCCTTCAAGCAGGCCGAGTTCGACATCCTCTACGGCCACGGCATCAGCCGCGAGGGCGGCCTGATCGACATGGGCGTCGAGCACGGCTTCGTGCGCAAGGCCGGCGCCTGGTACACGTACGAGGGCGACCAGCTCGGCCAGGGCAAGGAGAACGCGCGGAAGTTCCTCTGCGACAACCCCGCCCTCTCCGACGAGATCGAGCGGAAGATCAAGGAGAAGCTGGGCGTGGGTGTCCGCAAGGATGCCGCGGCAGCCGCCGAGGCCGGTGCCGAGACGGCGGGCGCAGACGCCGTGCCCGCCGCCGTGCCCGCCCCCGCGTCGAAGGCCAAGACGACGGCCAAGGCCGCCGTGGCCAAGAGCTGACCCGTGCGGGAGCAGGAGAGGGGCGGCGGAGGCGGCCGTGAAGGCCGCCAGGAGCTGCCGCCCCAGAGTCCCGAGGAGCAGGCGCGGGCGATCTGTCTGCGCCTGCTCACCGGGATGCCGCGTACCCGGCGGCAGCTCGCGGACGCCCTGCACAAGCGGGGCATCCCCGAGGAGGTGTCGCAGGAGGTCCTCTCCCGGTACGAGGAGGTGGGCCTGATCGACGACGCCGCGTTCGCCGGGGCCTGGGTCGAGTCCCGCCACCGCGGCCGGGGCCTGGCCCGCCGGGCCCTCGCGCAGGAGCTGCGCACCAAGGGGGTGCACGCCACCCTCGTGGAGGAGGCCCTGGAACAGCTGGACTCCGAGCAGGAGGAGCAGACCGCCCGGGAGCTCGTTGAGCGCAAGCTCCGCGCCACCCGGGGCCTGGAGCGGGAGAAGCGGATCCGACGCCTCGCCGGAATGCTCGCCCGCAAGGGATACCCGGAGGGCATGGCTCTGCGCGTGGTCCGCCGCGCCCTGGAGGCGGAGGGCGAGGACACCGACGACCTGGGGTGACCGGTGACCGGTGACCAGGGCGGGGCAGCGGAAGGCGGTGCAGTGGAAGGTGGGGCAGCGGAAGCCCGCTGGTCGTACGCGGCGCCGCCGCGCTGCTCGCCGGGCCGCTGCGGCTGGCCGGTACGGGCGGCCACCCGGCCACCGCCAACCTGCGCGGCAACGCCACCCGGATGGCCTCCGCCGTCACCCCGATCGCCCCGCTGATCGGGATGACCTGCGCCGTGCTCTTCGCCACGCCGACGCTCGGGGACGCGGCCCGGGCGCAGGCCCGCCAGGGAGTCACGGCCGACTGGGCGCTGGCCGGGCAGGGGCCCGGGGTGAGCTCCAGCGCCGCCGAAGCGATCCGCCGGACCCCCGGGGTCACCGCGGCCACCGAGATCGTGCACACCCCTCGGTGCGGGTGGGGCTGACCAAGTACGCCGCGCAGGGCGTGACCCCGGCCGGCCTGACCCGGACGTGGGACCCGGCCGTGACCGGCGGGAGCCTGGCGGGCCTCGGGGACCTGACGCTGCCGCACGCGCTGGTCGCCGCGCACGTGGACCACCCGCTGGCCGCCAACGTGCTGGTGGCGGCCGAACCGGGCACCGGGCGCGAGCAGTTGACGGACGCGGTGCGGGGCTTCCCGGGCGTTCGGGTGCTGAGCGCGCACGACGCGGACCGGGCGCGTCCCGAGCGGCAGGCCGCCGGGGCGACACGGCGGCAGGTGCGGGGGATGCTGCGCGCCGAGGCGGTGTCGGTACTGCTGATGGGGACCGTACCGGGCTCGGGGATCGCGCCGGCCGTCCTCACCGCCTTCAGCGTCGGGATGACGGGCCCGGCCGCACCGGCGGTGATGCCGGTCGCGTACGCGCTGGTCGTGGGGGTGGCGGGGCTGCTGGTCCTGACGGCGACCGCCCTGCCGGGGCGGGTCGCGCTGCGGGTACCTCCGGTGGACGTGGCGACGTCGAAGGCATAGGGGCAGGTAATGGGCCCGGGGTACGGAGCGCTGCTCCGTACCCCGGGCCCGTGTGTCAGGAAGCCCCGGTCGTCGGGAGGCTGGCGGACTTCCAGGCCTGGAAGCCGCCCACCAGGTCCGTGGCGTTGTGCAGGCCCAGGGCGTGGAGGGAGGCCGCGGCCAGGGAGGAGGCGTAGCCCTCGTTGCAGATCACCACCACCTGGATGTCGTGGCTCGTGGCCTGCGGGACGCGGTGCGAGCCCTGCGGGTCGAGTCGCCACTCCAACTCGTTGCGCTCGATGACCAGCGCGCCCGGGATCAGGCCGTCGCGCTCGCGCAGCGCCTGGTAGCGGATGTCCACCAGCAGCGCACCCGCCCGGGAGGCCGCCTCGGCCTGCTCCGCGGCCAGGCGGGTGTAGCCGGCCCGGATCCGCTCCAGCAGGTCGTCGATGCCGATCGGGGCGCTCACTGCCAGTCCGCCGGGCGCTCGACGTGCTCCAGCCTGAGCACCGGGCCGGTGCGGCTGTAGCGGCGGATCAGCGGGAGCGGCGGGTGGTACGCGTGCACCGAGACCGCGTGTTCGGACGGGGACTCGTTCAGCACCTCGTGCACGTGGTGCTCGCCGAAGGCCCGGCCGGTGCCCGCGTCCAGGCTGCGGGTGCGGTCCAGGTCGGGGGCCAGCTCCAGGGACTGCCAGC
This sequence comes from Streptomyces sp. NPDC060031, assembly GCF_042736805.1. NCBI lineage: Bacteria > Bacillati > Actinomycetota > Actinomycetes > Kitasatosporales > Streptomycetaceae > Streptomyces > Streptomyces sp. NPDC060031. The sequence continues at coordinate 113,324 of NZ_JBHWVM010000012.1, read as the reverse complement.
CCTCCGAGGGGAGGCGGGCGGCGAGGGAGCGCTCGGTCAGGCGCCCCCGCGCGGTGGTGAACGCGCCCCGCGACTCGGCGTGGTCGTGCCAGCCGGTCCCGGTGCCCGGGGGCCAGCCGATCAGCCAGGCCTCACTGCCGCCGGGCCCGTCCAGCCGGATCCAGGTCCGGCCCTCCGGGTCGAGGGGGAGCGAGGCGATGAGCTCGGCGTCGGAGGCCACGCGCCGGGTGAAGGCGAGGAGTTCGGCCGCCGTGACGGGGGCCGAGGGCGCAGGAGCGGGCGCTGGGGCCGCGGGCGCAGGGGCGTGCGTGGGTGCAGACATGGAGTGGACCGTCCTGGGGGTTCGCGAAAGTGCGCGCGGAGCGCGGAGGGAGGCGAATCAGCAGGAAGGGCGACACACGCAGCCCGCGTAGCGGAGCAGGTCCATGTGGACCCTCCGCCACAGGCGCACGTCGTTGCCGGTCATGTCCGCTAGGGAACCACGACTCGGCTGGAGGGTCAATCGATCACCGGTGCAGGTGCCGGCTTCGGTGCGGGCGTCGCCGCCCCCGGGAGGGCTCCCAGCGGAGGGCCGTGCCGTACGGCGTCCGCGGCCTCGTAGAGCTCCGCCGGGCGGACCCCCGCGAAGGTCGCGGCCAGGTGCCCGTCCGGCCGTACGAGGAGCACGGTGTGCGCGGGGGCCCCCGGGTAGCCGTCCGCGACCAGCAGTTCCGCCCGGGCCGGGAGCGCGCTGACGGCCGCCGCGAGCCGGGGCATCAGGCCGGCGCCCAGCCAGTGCCGCCGGTCCCAGACGCCGGTGCCGGGGGCGACGAGGACGACCAGCAGCCGGCCCCGCCCCAGCTGGTCGCGCAGGGGCACGGTCGAGCCGTCGGGCGCGGTCACCGGGACGTTCGCCACCGGGCCGCCCGGCTCGGTGGCCGTCGGGACCTCGCGTACGGCCACGGGCGGCGCGTAGGTCGGCTCGGCGCCCAGCGGACCGCGGCCCAAGTGCCCGTCGGTGATCAGGAGTTCCCCGGAACGGGCGGCTCCGGGCAGGTACGTGCGCAGGCCCCCGCCGGCGCGCAGTGCGGGCATCGCCTGGTCGGCGGCGCGCAGCCGGGCCGCCACCGCCCTGCGGCGCTCGTCCTCGTAGCTGTCGAGCAGGGCCTCGGAGGCTCCCTGGTGCCAGGCGAGGGCCAGCTTCCAGGCGAGGTTCTCCGCGTCCCGGAGCCCCTCCTCGACGCCCTGGGTCCCGAGCGCGCCCAGCAGGTGCGCCGCGTCCCCGGCGAGGAAGGCGCGGCCGTCGCGCCAGCGCCGGGCGAGCCGGTGGTGCAGGGTGTGGACGCCGGTGTCGAGGAGGTCGTACGGGGGAGTCGTGCCCCCGCACCACAGCCCGAGGGTGTCGCGGATGAGGTTGACCAGCGCGTCGGGGGTGACGAGCTCCCCCCGCGGCGCGAGCAGCCAGTCCAGCCGCCAGACGCCGTCGGGCAGCGGCCGGGCGGTGACCTCGCCGACGCCCCCCGCCTGGCCGCGGTGCAGCAGGGCCTCGCCGGGCCAGGGCAGTTCGGTGCGCAGCGCGGCCACGGCGTGCCGCTCCACCGCGGTGCGGCCGGGGAAGCGGATGCCGAGGAGCTTGCGCACGGTGGAGCGGGCCCCGTCGCAGCCGACCAGGTAACTCCCGCGCCACCAGGTGGTCTCGGCGCCGCGGGTGTGGACGGTGACGCAGTGGCCGTCCTGTTCCAGGGAGTCGAGCTTGCTGTCGGTGACGAGCTGGATCAGAGGGTGGACGAGGGCCGCGTCGCGCAGCCCGCGCGTCAGGGCGTGCTGGGGCAGGTGGAGGGGGGCGGGCCCGTCCTCGAAGGTGATCCGCTGGGAGTCGCGCCCGCGCCGCATCGTGCGCCAGGCGGCGAAGTACGCGCTCTCGTACCGCAGGGTCGTACAGCCCAGCCGGTGGGCCATGGTGGCGGTGTCGGCGTGCAGGACGACGGTACGGGCGGTCCGGGGCTCGTCCTTGCCGGGCCCTTCGTCGAGCACGACGCAGGGCACGCCCTGGCCGGCCAGGGCGAGGGACATGGACAGTCCGACGGGCCCCGCGCCGACGACGATCACCGGGTCCATGATGCGGCTCCCGATGTCCGGTATGTGATCACAGAACGTATGCAACCCACTGGAGGTGCCTGCGTCAAGTGACGCCGGTCCGGACAAGGCTGTGTGGTGGGGGGGGGGGGGGTGGCCCGCCGCCCCCCGGAACCCGCCGGGTATGTGCAAAAGTCAGAGCGCGGGCACGGCGGCGGGGGTGGCCGCGCCCCCCACCAGAGA
>NZ_JBHWVM010000012.1:0-111016 GCF_042736805.1 Streptomyces sp. NPDC060031 | reverse complement strand
TTTTTTTCCCAAACGACCGTTTCCACCCCCTTGGGGGTGCGCGCTCCTTGCGCCCCGGGCCCGGACTGGGGTGTGGGGGGGGGCGTTTCCCCCCCGCCCCACCACACGTGTCACGCCAGTGTACTGACCGACTGTCAGGCCCGTTGCAGCAAGGGCTGTTCCGCCGCGCCGAACAGTCGTCCGACGGGGCGTCAGGCCGCGTCGCCCGCCTTCAGGGCGATCTCGACGACCGCGCCGGTGCTCTTCTTCGACTGCCTCAAGCGGCCCTCGAGCCAGGAGGCGAAGGTGGTGAGGGCGAAGTTCACCGTGATGTAGAGCAGTGCGATCACCAAGAGGGTCGCGATGGTGTTGCTGTAGTTCGCCGAGATCTGCCGGTTCATCGACATCAGCTCGGCGAAGCCCAGCACCGCGCCGCCCAGCGCGGTGTCCTTCAGGATCACCACGAGCTGGCTGACCAGCGCCGGCAGCATCGCCGTGACGGCCTGCGGGATCAGCACGTGGACCATGGTCTGGCCCTTGCGCATGCCGATCGCCTTGGCCGCGTCGGTCTGACCCGAGGGCAGCGAGAGCACGCCCGCCCGGACGATCTCGGCGATGACGGCGGCGTTGTACAGGACCAGGCCCGTCACCACGGCGAACAGCGGCCGGGTCTCCGAGGGGACGTCGGTGAACTGCACGTACAGCTGGTAGCCGAACAGCATCAGCATCAGCACCGGGATGGCGCGGAAGAACTCCACGACGGCGCCGACCGGTATGCGCACCCAGGTGTGGTCGGACAGTCGGCCGATGCCGAGCAGGGCGCCCAGCGGGAGCGCGATCACCATGGCGATCGCGCCGGCCTTGAGGGTCTCCAGCAGGCCGGGGATCAGGAACGTCGTCCAGACCTCGCCGTCGGTGACGAACGGGCTCCACTTGTCGGCTTCGAGCTGCCCCTTCTCCGACATCAGGCCCAGCGCCCACCACAGGGCGAGCCCGATGAGCACGAGGAAGACGGCGGAGTAGATCCAGTTCCGGACCTTGGCCTTGGGGCCCGGGGTGTCGTACAGCACGGAGGTCATCGCTTCACCGCCACTCGTTTGGCCACCCAGCCCAGCAACAGGCCGGTGGGCAGGGTCAGCAGGACGAAGCCGAGGGCGAAGACCCCGAAGACCGCGAAGAGCGCGTCCGCCTCGTTCTCGACCATTTCCTTCATCAGCAGGGCCGCTTCGGCCACGCCGATGGCCGCCGCCACCGTGGTGTTCTTGGTGAGTGCGATCAGTACGTTGGCGAGCGGTGCGATGACCGCCCGGAAGGCCTGGGGGAGCACGATCAGGGTGAGCACCTGGAAGAAGCTCAGCCCCAGTGCGCGGGCCGCTTCGGCCTGGCCGACCGGCACCGTGTTGATGCCCGAGCGCAGCGCCTCGCAGACGAAGGTGCCGGTGTAGGCGGTCAGTGCGAGGACCGCGAGCCGGAAGCCGGTCTCCTTGAAGGTGCTGCCGCCCAGCGTGATGCCGAGCGTCTGGCTGAGGCCCAGCGAGGCCGCGATGATCAGCACGGTCAGCGGGGTGTTGCGGACCACGTTGACGTACGTGGTGCCGAAGCCCCGCAGCAGCGGGACCGGGCTGACCCGCATCCCCGCGAGGACGGTGCCCCAGATCAACGATCCGGCCGCCGAGTAGAGGGTGAGCTGAACCGTCACCCAGAAGGCTCCGAGCAGGTCGTACTGCCCGGAATCAAGAAAATCGAACACGATGCCCTGCGCTCTCCCCAGGATGGCCGGTGAGGGGCGCCGCCGCCCGTGACAGGCGGGCGGCGACGCCCCTCACCGATGAATCAGCTGCCTTCGGTGATCTGCGGGGCCGGCTCGCTCTTGTAGTTGGCCGGACCGAAGTTCTTCGTCACGGCCGCCTGCCAGGCGCCGTCCGCGACCATCTTCTTGAGGGCGGCGTTGACCTTGCCCTGGAGCTCGGTGTCGCCCTTCTTCAGGCCGATGCCGTAGTTCTCGTTGCTCAGGCTCAGCCCGACCAGCTTGAACTTGCCCTTGTTCTTGTCCTGCGCGGCGTAGCCGGCCAGGATCGAGTTGTCCGTGGTCAGGGCGTCAAGCTTCTTGTTCTCCAAGCCGGTCAGGCAGTCGGAGTAGCCGCCCTGCTCCAGCAGGTCGGCCTCCGGGGCCAGCTTGGTCTTGACGTTCTGCGCCGAGGTCGAGCCGGTGACCGAGCAGAGCTTCTTCTTGTTCAGGTCCTCGGCCTTGGTGATGGACGAGTCGTCGGCCCGGACCAGCAGGTCCTGGTGCGCGAGGAAGTACGGGCCGGCGAAGGACACCTTCTCCTTGCGCTTGTCGTTGATCGAGTAGCTCGCGACGACCAGCTTCACGTCACCGTTGGCGATGAGGTTCTCGCGCTCGGAGCTGATGGCCTGCTTGAACTCGATCTGGTCCGGCTGGTAGCCGAGCTCCTTGGCCACGTAGGTCGCCACGTCGACGTCGAAGCCCTGGAACTTGCCGTCGGGGGTCTTCAGGCCCACACCCGGCTGGTCGAACTTGATGCCGATGACGATCTTTTCCTTCTTGCCGCCACCGCTCGCACCGCCGTCGGCGGAGGCCTTGTCGCTGTCGCCACACGCGGTCGCGGTCAGGGCAAGGGTGACGGCGATGGCCGCGGCCGCACCGGCCTTGAAGAGCTTCATGGTGAACTTCCCTCGGATGAGACGTTGTTGAACGACGAGCGACGTGTGCGACGCACCGCCGGCCGGACGGGCCGGCCCCACGGGCCGACCTCGTGATCCGTCATCGGATCACTATCACCACGACGGTCAGTGGTGCAGGATCTTCGACAGGAAGTCCTTGGCGCGGTCACTGCGCGGATTGCTGAAGAACTGCTCGGGCGTGGCCTCTTCGACGATCTTTCCGTCGGCCATGAACACGACGCGGTTGGCCGCGGAGCGGGCGAAGCCCATCTCGTGCGTGACGACCACCATGGTCATGCCCTCGGCGGCGAGCTGCTGCATGACTTCCAGCACCTCGTTGATCATCTCCGGGTCGAGCGCCGAGGTCGGCTCGTCGAACAGCATCACCTTCGGGTCCATCGCCAGCGCACGGGCGATGGCCACGCGCTGCTGCTGGCCGCCGGAGAGCTGCGCCGGGTACTTGTCCGCCTGGGAGGCGACCCCGACCCGCTCCAGCAGCGACAGCGCCTTCGCGTGGGCGGCGGCCGAGTCCGTCTTGCGGACCTTGAGCTGGCCCAGCATCACGTTCTGCAGCACCGTCTTGTGCGCGAAGAGATTGAACGACTGGAAGACCATGCCGACGTCGGCGCGCAGCCGGGCCAGCTCCTTGCCCTCGGCGGGCAGCGGCTTTCCGTCGAGCGTGATGCTGCCCGAGTCGATGGTCTCCAGGCGGTTGATGGTCCGGCACAGCGTGGACTTGCCCGACCCCGAGGGGCCGATCACCACGACGACCTCACCGCGGGCAATGCTCAGATCGATGTCCTGAAGCACGTGCAGCGCGCCGAAGTGCTTGTTGACGTTGCTCAGTACGACCAGGCTGTCCGCGGCGCCGGCCGCGTCCTGCACGTCCTTGGTCACTGATACTCCGCTCATCGGCTTCTTGCTCCGTCCTCCTCGGTTGGGAGGACAGTAGTGACGCGGCCTGCACATCGTCATCACATCTGAGGGAATATTGAGCATAACGATCCGGCCTCGCCCGGATACGCTCCGTACGGATGGTGGATCTTCGGCCCCCTTGCCCGTACCGGGTGGGTAACGGAAGGCGCGCCGCGACGGAACCCGCTTGACGCGGGCCTCCCCATCGGCGTGGATGCTTGGTGGCCCCGGGACGGGGCAAGATCTTCACCTTCGGGAACAGGAAAGGAAAGGGGGACGCCATGAGACTGCTGCTCGTCGAGGACGACGACCACGTCGCCGCCGCCCTGTCCGCGATCCTGGCCCGCCACGGCTTCCAGGTGACCCACGCCCGCAGCGGCGAGGAGGCACTGCAGGCGCTGCTGCCCGCCGGCGCGGCGCCCCACGCCTCTCCCTACGGGGTGATCCTGCTCGACCTCGGACTGCCCGACCAGGACGGTTACGAGGTCTGCGGCAAGATCCGCAAGCGCACCGCCACGCCCGTCATCATGGTGACCGCCCGGGCCGACGTACGCTCCCGCATCCACGGCCTGAACATGGGCGCCGACGACTACGTGGTCAAGCCGTACGACACCGGCGAACTCCTCGCGCGCATCCACGCAGTCGCCCGGCGCACCGGAGCCTCCGAGGAAGCCGCCGCCACCGGGACCGGCGCGCCGTCCGTGGTCCGCCTCGGCCCCGTCAGCATCGAGCTGGCCACCCGCCGGGTCACCGTCGACGGCGCCGACGTGCCGCTCACCCGCAAGGAGTTCGACCTGCTGGCCCTGCTCGCGCAGCGCCCCGGCGTCGTCTTCCGCCGCGAACAGATCATCAGCGAGGTGTGGCGCACCAGCTGGGAGGGCACCGGCCGGACCCTGGAAGTCCACGTCGCCTCGCTGCGGTCCAAGCTGCGCATGCCCGCCCTCATCGAGACCGTCCGCGGGGTGGGCTACCGGCTCGTCGCCCCGGTCGCCCCCTAGCGGGGCCACGCCGTGCGCGCCCGGCTGCTCCCGCTGCTCGTCATCCTGATGGCGGGCACGCTGCTCGCGCTCGGCTTCCCGCTCGCCGTCAGCCTGGCCGCCGGACAGCAGCAGCGCGTGGTGGTCGACCGGATCGACGACAGCGCCCGCTTCGCCGCCCTCGCGCAGTTCGTCATCGACGCCGAGGGCTCCAACTCCACCGGCGCGGACGAGCGCCGCGAGACCCTCGGGCTCGAACTCGCCCGCTACCAGCAGCTGTACGGAATCCGCGTCGGGATCTTCCTGCGCGACGACAACGCCATGGTCCGCGCCCCCGGCTGGTGGGAGCTGCCCGAATCGGGAGAGGGCCGCCGCGCCTTCGAGGAAGCCCTCGCCGGACGGCGCAGCCACGACCCCGGCCAGGTCTGGCCCTGGCAGACCCACGGCAAACTCCTCGTCGCCTCCCCGGTCGTCCTGGACGGGGACGTCGTCGCCGTCGTCGCCACCGAATCGCCCACCGGGCAGATGCGCGCCCGGATCCTGCGGGGCTGGCTGCTCATCATCGGCGGGCTCGCCGGCGCGATGCTCGTCGCCTTCGGCGCCGCGCTGCGGCTCACCAGCTGGGTGCTCAAGCCCGTCCAGACCCTGGACGCGGCCGCCCACGGCATCGCGACCGGGCGGATGAACTCCCGGGTCGCGGCCGCGGGCGGGCCGCCGGAACTCCAGCGCCTGGCCCACTCGTTCAACGAGATGGCCGACAACGTCGAAGAGGTACTGGAGCAGCAGCGGGCGTTCGTGGCGGACGCCTCCCACCAGCTGCGCAACCCGCTCGCCGCGCTGCTCCTGCGGATCGAGCTCCTCGCCCTCGAACTGCCCGAGGGGAACGAGGAGATCGCCTCCGTGCGCACCGAGGGCAAGCGCCTGACCCGGGTCCTGGACGACCTGCTGGACCTGGCGCTGGCCGAGCACGCCTCCGCCGAGATCACCCTGACCGACATCGGGGGCCTGACGGCCGAGCGGGTCGCCGCCTGGCGCCCCTACGCGGAGGAGAAGGGCGTCCGGCTCACGGGCACGGGCCGGGCCGCCGTCACCGGCTGGGCCGATCCCATCGCGCTGTCCAGCGCGCTCGACGCCGTCATCGACAACGCCCTCAAGTTCACCCCTGAGGGCGAGGAGGTCGAGGTTTCGGTCTCCGTGGAAGGGCGCACCGTACGGGTCGTCGTCGCCGACCGGGGGCCCGGCCTCACCGAGGAGGAGCTCCTGCGGATCGGCGACCGCTTCTGGCGCAGCGGCCGCCACCAGAACGTGAAGGGCTCCGGACTCGGCCTCTCCATCTCCCGCGCGCTGCTCGCCGCCGGCGGCGGGTCGCTCTCCTACGAGGCGAACCCGCCGCACGGGCTGCGCGTGACGGTGACCGTGCCGCGGACGGACCCGCACGCGCCCTGACCGCCGGGGCCCAGCGGTTACGGGGCTTCGGTCCAGGTGAGCGTCGTACGGGCCGGGCCGGAGACGGCGTAGACCTCGTCCACCGCCCGCACCTCGAAGGCGGCCGCCCGCTCCCGGCCCGCGCGGGCGACCGCCGGGAGGAAGAGGGCCGTGCCGCAGGTGCCGGCCAGGAACCGGCGGGTGCCGTCGGGGAGGGCGCGCGCCACCTCATAGTGCCGGACCGGCCCGGCTGCCCGCTGCCAGGACAGCCGCACCGCCGCCTTGCCCGCCCGTTGGGCCGAGGCGTCCACGGTCAGCGTGCTCGGGGCGCCCGGCCGCCGCCGGGCGGACGCGTCGCGTACCGTCACCGCTCCGAGCCGCCAGCGCACCGGTTTCGTACCGCGCCCGGTGATCCGTACGGCAAGGCCGTGGGCGGTCTCGCCCGCCAGGGCCGACAGCGGGACCCGGGTCGTGCGCCAGCCCTGCCCGGCGCCGGGAGTCTCGGCCCTCAGCCAGGTGTACGGCACCGGCCCGCCCGCGGCGGCCGGCTCGCGGGTGGCCACGCCGACCTCGACCGCGACCGGACCCGACTCGGCCCAGTGGACCAGTTCCAGCACCGTGGAGCGGGTGAGCGGCAGCCGGGTGGAGTGCAGGGCGACGCTGGCCGGGGCGGTGAGGCGGCCCGAGACGAGCAGGCTGGAGCCGCCGCGCCAGGCGGCTGCGAAGTCGAGGGTCACCTCGGGGCGTTCGCCGGCGGTGTCCACGACCCAGCGCCGGCCCGGCAGCCGGTCCTGGAGGCCGAGGTGGTTCCACGGGGTGTCGCCGACGGACCTGCCCTGCTCGTACCAGCGCTCGCCGTGACCGGTGTTGAACGCGCAGGCGAACGGGAGCGCCGTCACGGTGGAGCGGTCGGCGACGGCCGTGGCGGGCGCGCGCCAGCCGGATTCGGGCGCCGGGCGGGCCGGGTCCAGGGACTCGCCCGTCCAGAACCGGTCGTCGGCCCGGTGGAAGGCGCCGGGGGAGCGGTCGGCGAGGTGGTTGCGGGTCCACTCGGGGCGGTAGAAGCCGTAGCTGACGACGTGGTCGCGATCGCCGCCCGTGTCGCGCGGAATGATCGCGTCCCAGTCGACGCGGGAGTTCCAGCCGTTGGACTCGGTGTCCACGGCCGCCCACAGCTCGTACCGGGAGCGGCCCAGCCGGTCCGCGAGGGCGCCCGAGGCGGCGAGCGTCTGCGGGGTCCAGCGGAAGTCCACGAACATCGTGTCCGCGACCGCGCCCCGGCGGTCCTCGAAGAACTCCTGGTTGAGCTCGTTGAGGGCGCCCTGCCAGCCCACCCGGCCGGTGGAGTTCATCGCGTCGTACCAGGTGATCCGCAGTCCGTGCGGCTCGCCCGCGGCGCGCAGGGCCCGTAGGAACTCCCGCATGCGGGCGGCGAGTTCGCTGTCGCCGCCCCCGGTCTCGGCGTTGACGAACCAGCCGTCGAAGCCGTACGCGCTCGCCACCCGGACCAGCTTCTCGGCGATCGGGAAGCGTCCGAGGGCGTCGCGCTGGACCAGGTCCCGGGTCCACTGGAGGTCGCCGCCGTAGGGCACGGGCGGCAGGAACACGTTGCCCAGCACCCGTACGCCGTTGCGGTGCGCGGCGTCGACCACGGGCGCGTTCGGGGCGAGCACGATGCCCTCGCCGGCGGAGCCGCCCCAGAACACCAGCTCGTCGATGTACGCCCAGTGGCCGAGGGCGTAGTAGTCGGCGGTCGGGGAGCCCTGCGCCGGGTTCCCGGCGGTCGGCCCGAACGAGACGAGCGAGGCGATCCGGGCCTGTCCGCCGCGGGCGGTCGCGTTCGGCGCCACCGGCGTGAACCGCTCGGCGAGCGGCACCGTCGCGGTGTTGTGGGCGAGGTCAGGATCGGACTCGGGGCTCCACTGCTTGAGCGAGCGCCAGGTGATCCCCGGGCCGGGGACGCCCTCGGGCAGCGAGTCCGGGAACCAGTAGGAGGCGTACGGGGCGAGGTCGGCCGGGGCCGCTCGCGGCGTGGGGGTGGCCGCCGAGGCCTGCGGCGTGAGCGCGGGCGCACCCAGCAGGGCGGCGGCCCCGGCGCCCGCGGCCAGCACGGTGCGCCGGGTCGGACGTATGGGCGTCGGCTGTGCGGAGGGGGACGTACGAGGGTCGACGCCGTTGTCGGTCTCGGACATGCGGGCTCCTGAGTCGGGAGGGGAGGGGGAGGGTGACCGGAAGGGGGAGGGCGACCGGAAGGGGGAGGGTGACCGGAAGGGTCAGATCACGTCGGGAACGTGCAGCACCTCGGTGATTCCGCGCGCGGACAGGTGCGCCGGGTCCTGCGCCAGCTCGGCCAGCACCACCGCCGGCCGTTCTCCGGCCGAGGTGAGCGCCGCCCACGCCTCGAAGAACGCCCCGCCCGGCGCGCACACCGAGCGCTTCGGAGCGGCCTCGGCCCCGCCCACGTCCACGGCCAGCGCGGTGGACCGTACGGCCGGGCGGTGCTCCCGGCCCCGCCACTGTTCGGCGATCCGGGCGATGGCCTTGCCGGCGGGCTTCGGCGCGCGGTCGTTGGTGAGCAGCCCGAGGCCGTACTCCAGCTCCGGGAAGTCCGCCAGCTCCCGGGACACGTCGTGCGAGCACCACCAGGTCACGCCCCACAGGTCCGGGCAGTCCAGCGCGTTCGCCACCGTGGCCTCGGTGAACCCGGCCGCCCGCTCCGGCCGGATCAGCGGCGCCGGCGCGCCCACCTCCTGGAGCCACACCGGGCGGTGCGCGTCGCGGGCCCAGGCCTTGGACAGCTCGACCAGGTACGCGGCGTGGTGCTCGGTCGCCGTCCCGGCCGGCCCGTGGCGCTGGGCGGTGCCGTTGAACACCCAGGAGTGCACGGCGGTGGCCGCGCCGAGCCGGGCCGCCTGGGCCGCGGTGAACGGGTGCCCGTCCTGGTACCAGGCGGCGTCGTACTCGGCGTGTACGTGGAACCTCCCGGGCGCGCCCGCCTCGCAGGCGGCGAGCATCCGCTCCAGCCAGCGGCTCGCCTGCTCCCGGGTGATGCGGTCGGGGTCGGGGTGCGGGTCGTCGGAGAACTGGTTGACCTCGTTGCCGACCGTCATGCCCAGGAAGTTGGGCCGGTCGGCGAGAGCGGCGGCCAGCGTGCGCAGGTACTCCTCCTGCCCGGCCAGGACGTCCGGGTCGCTGAAGATGTTGCGCCGGTGCCAGGTCCCGGTCCACGCGGGCAGGAAGTCGAAGCTCGACAAGTGCCCTTGCAGCCCGTCGACGTTGACGTCCAGCCCGCGTTCGGCGGCCGCGTCGGCGAGCGCGACGAGCTGCTCGACGGCGCGCGGCCGGATCAGCGTCCGGTTCGGCTGGAACACCGGCCACAGCGGGAACACCCGGACGTGGTCGAGGCCGAGCGCCGCGATCGAGTCGAGATCGGCCCTGACCTCGTCGAGGTCGAAGTCCAGCCAGTGGTGGAACCAGCCCCGGGTCGGGGTGTAATTCGCGCCGAAGCGGAGGGTTCGTGGGGCGTGGTGCATGAAAGGTCCTGGAGTTCAGGGGAATGCGCCGGATGCGCACAACCTGCCCCGCCGGATGAAGGAAGTCAACAGGGCAGCTAATGCGCTTCAGTCCCGTTGACAGAAGGGTTGTTACTGCTGAAGCTGATCTAACTAATACGGTTTAGCCCTGGTCGTCACACAAGGAAGTGTCCGGAAATGGACAGCGGTATTTCGGTCACGTCGGTCACCACTCCGGCCCTCTTCACCGGGCCGCTCGAATCGCCCTCGCAGGTGGTGCGGATCCACATCCGCGGAGGCAGCGTCCGGCCGGCCCGATGTACGTCTCGGTGTACGGCCCGGGCATCACTGCGGAGCACCCGCGGATCGTCCGCGCGGACCCCGCCGACCCCGCTGCCCCCGGGACGCCGTCCGACGCGACGGTCACGATCGCCGCGCACGACGGCGCGCACGGCGGCCCGGTGGCCCTGGAGGTCCGCGCCCCGCACGGCTGGCGGGCCTCCTGGACCCGGCGCCGCGCCGACCTCCCGCCCGGCGGGCACCTGCGCTTCCCCCTGACCGTCGAACCCGCCGCCGGCGCCGGGCCCGGCGAGCACCTGGTCCGGATCCTGGCCGCCACCCCGGCGGGGGAGTTCGAGGACGCGCTCACGGTCACCGTCCCCGGCGGCCGGCTCCCGGCCGGGCTGTGGGTGCAGGCACCGGACGCCGCCGTCACCGTGGCCCCCGGCGCGCGGGTCCGCGTACGGGCGCGCATCGGCAGCACCGGTATCCGCAGCCCGCTCACCGGCACCGCGTACCTGGCCTCCCCGTACGGAACCTGGCACCTGGCGGGCCCCGCCGCCCGGCCCGTGCACGTGGAGCCGGACCGGCCGGCCGAGCCGGAGTTCGAGATCCGCCCGCCCCTCACCGCCCCGCCCGGGGACCACTGGATGGTGGTCAAGGCGGTGTGTCAGGGCAGGATCGCGTACGGTCCGGCCATCGCAGTTCGCATCACCGGAGGTTGAGGCAGGCCATGGCCCGCAGACCCACCATCAAGGACATCGCCCGCCAGGCCGGGGTGTCGGAGAGCGCCGTCTCCTTCGCGCTCAACGGCCGCCCGGGCGTCTCCCAGGACACCCGCGCCCGGATCCGCCGGGTCGCCGAGGAGCTCGGCTGGCAGCCCAACAGCGCCGCCCGCGCCCTGTCCGGCGAACGGTCCGGCGCCGTCGGCCTGGTCCTCGCCAGACCCGCGCACACCCTCGGCGTCGAGTCCTTCTTCCTCCAGCTCGTCTCGGGCATCCAGGAGGTCCTCGCCGCCGAACGCATCGCCCTGCTCTTCCAGGTCGCCCCGGACCTCGACGCCGAATGCGCGGTCTACCGCCGCTGGTGGGCAGAACGGCGCGTGGACGGTGTCCTCGTCGTGGACCCGCGAACGGACGACCCGCGCCCGGCCCTCCTCGAACAACTGGGCCTGCCCGCAGTCACGGTGGGCCAGAGCGATCCGCCCTCCACGCTGACCTCGGTCTGGGCGGACGACGCCGGAGCCATGGCCCAGGTCCTGGACCACCTGTACGGGCTCGGCCACCGCCGCATCGCCCACGTCGCCGGACTGCCCGGCCTCGCCCACACCGCCCGGCGGATCGCCTCGCTGCGCACCGAGGCGCAGCGGCGCGGTCTCGGCCCGGACCGGGTCCGCTCGGTGCCCACCGACTACTCCGACGCCGAGGGCGCGGCGGCCACCCGGCGGATCCTCGCCGAACCGCGGCCGCCGACCGCGCTGGTCTACGACAACGACGTGATGGCGGTGGCCGGCATCGCCGTCGCCGCCGAGCTGGGCATCCCGGTGCCGGCGCGGCTGTCCATCGTGGCCTGGGACGACTCCGCGCTCTGCCGGGTCACCCACCCCCGGCTCACCGCCCTCGTCCGCGACACCGCGGGCTTCGGCCGCCTCGCCGCCGAGGAACTCCTCGCGGCCCTGGCGGGCGGCCCGCCGCGGTCCCGCGAGAGCGAGCGGCCCCGGCTGGAACCCCGGGAGAGTACGGCCCCGCCGCCCGCCGCATACTGAATCCGTACCCTTCCTGGAGCCGCCACCGTGACCACTCCCGCCCCCACCTCCGCCTTCCGCGCGCCCCGCGCCGCCGCCCAGGCCGCGGCCGGCCCGACGGTGGCGATCGACATCGGCGGCACCAAGGTCGCCGGCGCGCTGGTGCACCCCGACGGCACGATGACGGGCACCACCCGCCGCCCGACCCCGCGCGGCGCGGACGGCGACACCGTCTTCGCCGCCGTCGCCGAGGTCGTCGCGGAGCTCGCCGAGGACCCCCTGTGGTCCTCCGCGGTGCGCTGCGGCATCGGCAGCGCGGGCCCGGTGGACACCTCGCGGGGCACCGTGAGCCCGGTGAACATCGGGGCCTGGCGGGGGTTCCCGGTGCAGGCCCGCGTCGAGGCGGAGCTGGCGCGCCACGGGGCCGGGCTCCCGACGGTCCTGGCCGGTGACGGGGTCGCGATGACCGCGGCCGAGCACTGGCTGGGCGCGGCCCGGGGCCACGCCAACGCGCTGTGCATGGTGGTCTCCACCGGCGTGGGCGGCGGACTGATCCTGAACAACCAGCTCCACCCCGGCCCCACCGGCAACGCGGGCCACATCGGCCACATCAGCGTCGCCTTCGACGGGGAGCCGTGCGCCTGCGGCGGCCACGGCTGCGTGGAATCCATCGCCTCCGGCACCGCCATCGCCCGCTGGGCCCTCGCCCAGGGCTGGACCGGCCCCGACCCCACGGCGGCGGGCGTCGCCGCCTCCGCCGAGGCGGGCGACCCGGTCGCGCTGGCCGCCTTCGACCGCGCCGGCCGCGCGCTGGCCGCCGCCATCGCGGCCACCGCCACCCTCGTGGAGAGCGACATCGCGGTCATCGGCGGCGGGGTCGCCGCCAGCGGGGACACCCTCTTCGAACCGATCCGGCGGCACCTGGCCTCGTACGCGACCCTGTCCTTCGTCCAGGACCTCCAAGTGGTCCCGGCGACCCTGGGCACCCACGCCGGCCTGATCGGCGCGGCCGCGGCCGCCATGATGCTGCTGCCCGCCGAGCCCGCCGAGCCCGCCGAGCCCGCCGAGCCCGCCGAGCCCGCCGAGCCCGCCGCTACGGCTTGACCGAGCGGTAGTACCGCATCGCGCCCTCGTGCAGAGCCAGCGGATCGGTGTAGATCGCCGTCCGCAGGTCCACCAGCTGCGCCGCGTGCACCTCGTGCCCGATCCGGTCGCGGCTGAGGATCACGGTGCGGGTGAACTGCTCCGTCAGCCTCGCGCCCGTGTCCTCGCGGGTCACCAGCAGGTTCGGCACGGCCAGCGTGGCCACCGACGAGGTGTTGCGGGCCCGCCCGTACGCGTCCTGCGGCATCACCGCCGCCCGGTAGTACCGCGCAGGGCTGCCACTGCCCTGGAGCTGTTCCACGAGGTCGCCGAGCTGGACGAGCCGGATGTCGAACCGCTCCGACAGCTCCCGCACCGCGTTGGTCGGCAGGCCCCCCGACCAGAAGAACGCGTCGATCCGGCCCGCCTGCAGCTCCGCCGGCATGGTGTCGATGCCGATGGACACCGGGGTGATGTCCCGCTGCGGGTCCAGCTTGGCCGCCGTCAGCAGCCGGTCCGAGATCAGCCGCACGCCGGAACCGTCCTGCCCGACCGCCACCCGCTTGCCGCGCAGGTCCCGGGCCGACTGCACCGGCGACCCGGCGGGCACCACCAGCTGCACGTAGTCGTCGTACAGCCGTGCGCAACCGCGCAGCCGCTCCGCGCCGGGCTTCCCGTCCAGCCGGTACTTGGCGACCGCGTCCGCCGTCGCCACCGTGAAGTCCGCCTGGCCGTCGGCCACCCGCTGGAGGTTCTGCTGGGAGCCCTCGCTGGTCTCCAGCCGGACGTCCGTCTCGGGCATGTCCCGCGCGAGCTCGGACCGCAGGAGCTGCCCGTAGCGGTGGTACACGCCCGTGCTGACGCCGGTGCTGAACACCAGCTCGCCCTTCAGCTCCGGCTCCCCGAAGGGTCTGAGCCACCACACCAGCGCCCCGAGCACGACGAGTACGGCCACCAGGGCCCGCAGGGCATGGCGCCTGCTGATCCGGGGCGGTACGAGAGGCATGTCCGCGATCCTGCCACCCGTCCGCCCTCCTGTCACGGCTGCCGGGGGACGGCCGCGGAATCGACCGCGCGGGCGGCCCGGGACCAAGCCTTACCCTTGTCGGGTGAGTGTCGAGGGCGAGGCTGCTGTTTTGAAGACGTACGAGGTGCGCACCTACGGGTGCCAGATGAACGTGCACGACTCCGAGCGACTGTCCGGTCTGCTGGAGGGCGCGGGGTACGTCCGCGCCCCCGAGGGCTCGGACGGTGATGCCGACGTCGTCGTGTTCAACACCTGCGCCGTGCGGGAGAACGCCGACAACAAGCTGTACGGGAACCTCGGCCGGCTCGCCCCGATGAAGACGAAGCGTCCCGGCATGCAGATCGCCGTCGGCGGCTGCCTCGCCCAGAAGGACCGCGAGACCATCGTCAAGCGGGCCCCCTGGGTCGACGTCGTCTTCGGCACGCACAACATCGGCAAGCTGCCCGTCCTGCTGGAGCGCGCCCGCATCCAGGAGGAGGCTCAGATCGAGATCGCCGAGTCGCTGGAGGCCTTCCCCTCCACGCTGCCGACCCGGCGCGAGTCCGCCTATGCCGCCTGGGTCTCGATTTCCGTCGGCTGCAACAACACCTGCACCTTCTGCATCGTCCCGGCCCTGCGCGGCAAGGAGGAGGACCGCCGTCCCGGCGACATCCTCGCCGAGGTCGAGGCCCTGGTCGCCGAGGGCGTCTCGGAGATCACCCTGCTTGGCCAGAACGTCAACGCCTACGGCTCCGACCTGGGCGACCGCGAGGCCTTCAGCAAGCTGCTGCGCGCCTGCGGCGCCATCGAGGGCCTGGAGCGGGTCCGCTTCACCTCCCCGCACCCGCGCGACTTCACGGACGACGTGATCGCCGCGATGGCCGAGACCCCGAACGTCATGCCGCAGCTGCACATGCCGCTCCAGTCCGGCTCGGACACCGTCCTGCGGGCGATGCGCCGCTCGTACCGCCAGGAGCGCTTCCTGGGCATCATCGAGAAGGTCCGCGCCTCGATCCCGCACGCGGCGATCTCCACCGACATCATCGTGGGCTTCCCCGGCGAGACCGAGGAGGACTTCCAGCAGACCATGCACACCGTCCGCGAGGCCCGCTTCGCGAACGCCTTCACCTTCCAGTACTCCAAGCGCCCCGGCACGCCCGCCGCGGACATGGAGGGGCAGATCCCCAAGGAGGTCGTCCAGGACCGCTACATGCGCCTGGTCGCCCTCCAGGAGGAGATCTCCTGGGAGGAGAACAAGAAGCAGGTCGGCCGGACGCTGGAGGTCATGGCCGCGGAGGGCGAGGGCCGCAAGGACGGCGCCACCCACCGCCTCTCCGGCCGCGCCCCCGACAACCGCCTGGTGCACTTCACCAAGCCGGACGCGGAGGTCCGTCCCGGTGACGTGGTGACCGTGGAGATCACCTACGCGGCCCCGCACCACCTGCTGGCCGAGGGACCCGCCCGGGAGGTACGCCGTACCCGTGCGGGCGACGCCTGGGAGAAGCGCAACGCCGCCCCGGCCCAGCCGGCGGGCGTCATGCTCGGCATCCCCACCCTGGGCGTGCCCGCGCCGCTGCCCGTCGCCACCTCGGGCTGCGCGATCGACTGACCCCCGGGGGACGGCGGCGGCTAGGCTGCGGATCATGCTCGTAGCCGCCGCCGTCTGTCCCGCCCCGCCGATGCTCGTGCCCGAGGTCGCCGCGGGGGCCGCCGCCGAACTCGGTGCCGCCCGCACCGCATGCTCCGACGCGCTTGCCGTGCTGGCCGCCTCACGGCCCGATCTGCTCGTGGTCGTCGGAGCCGCCGATCCGGAACACCGCGGCTCCTACCCCCAGGGAGCGCGGGGCACCTTCCACGGCTTCGGGGTCGGGGCCGACGTACAACTGGGGCAGGGGGAGGAGGGGCCGCGCCTGCTGCCCCCCTCGCTGGCCGTGGGCGCGTGGCTGCTCGGCCGCGCGGGCTGGGGCGCCGCGCCCGTGGAGGGGCTCGGGGTCGAGGACGCGCTGGAGACCGCAAGGTGCCTGGACGCCGGCCGGGAGCTCGCCGCCCGCGACGACCGGGTCGCCCTCCTCGTCATGGGCGACGGCAGCGCCTGCCGCACCCTGAAGGCCCCCGGCTACCTCGACGAGCGCGCCGCCGCCTTCGACGCGGCGGCCGGGCGGGCCCTCGGCGCCGCCGACGTGCCCGCGCTCACCGCCCTGGACGCCGGGCTGGCGTCCGAGCTCCAGGCCGCCGGGCGGGCCCCCTGGCAGGTCCTCGCCGGCGCCGCCGAGGGTGCTGGGCTGGCGGGGCGGCTGCTGTTCGAGGACGCCCCGTACGGGGTGGGGTACTTCGTCGCCGCCTGGTCCTGAGCGAACGGAAAGGGGCGCGGGACCGTGTGGTCCCGCGCCCCTTTCCGGTTCGGATTCCGAGATCGCCTCAGGTGGCGGCCGGCGGAGTCGGCCCGCCGGTGGTGTCCTTGTGGGCGATCTTGCCCAGGGCGCCCTTCGCCTTGTCCGCGCCGCTCGAGATCTGGCCGTGGTACTTGCCCTTGGTCTTGGAGTCCACGGCCTTCGCCATCTTGTCCAGACCCTGGCCGATCCTGCCCTCGTGCTGCTGCGCGAGGTCCCCGACCTTGTCCTTCGCGGGCGCGAGCTTGGCCTTCAGATTGTCCAGCAGGCCCATGGGTCACCTTCCTGGGATCCCCCCGGACGGAGTCCGGGGGAGGTAGCTACGTACGGGCGCTCTCGCCGGCCTCGTTGTCCGCTGCGACCTCCGCCGACTGCTGCTTCGGGATCTCCACGCCTTCCGCCGCGGACGCCTCGGCCTCAGCCAGCCCGGTCTCGGCCTCCTCGGCCGTCTCGGACTCCGCCGTCAGGGGCTCGGTCGCGTCCTGCTCCGGCGCGACCTCATCCTTGTTGCGAAAAAACCGGTCAAAAATGCCCATGTCTACTCCCGTAACGCTACTCGTGTGAGTGAAGTTCCGCCTTGGCCGGACCGGTGTCCGCCAGGCGTACGCCGACCGTGCGCCGCGCGCACCCCGGCCGGAACCTCGCAAGGGCAACGAACCCGCCCGTACCCCGTCACGTAACTCGATCGGGTACATGCCGTGGGGTTTGCGAGACTGGGGCGGTGAGGAAAGCAGCCCCCGCCCCGCGGGTCATCGCCGTCGTCGGCCCCACCGCCGCCGGAAAGTCCGACCTGGGCGTAGCCCTGGCCCGCCATTTCGACGGCGAAGTCGTCAACGCCGACTCGATGCAGCTGTATCGGGGGATGGACATCGGCACCGCCAAACTGACGATGGAGGAACGCGACGGCGTCCCGCACCACCTTCTCGACATCTGGGACGTCACCGACACCGCGAACGTCGCCGAGTACCAGCGCCTGGCCCGCATCGAGATCGACAAACTGCTCGCGCAGGGCCGTACGCCGGTCCTCGTCGGCGGATCCGGGCTGTACGTGCGCGGCGCCCTCGACGCGATGGAGTTCCCCGGCACCGACCCCGAGGTCCGGGCCCGCCTGGAGCAGGAGGCCACCCTGCGCGGCCCCGGCGCCCTGCACGCCCGGCTCGCGGCCGCCGACCCGGCCGCGGCCGCGGCGATCCTGCCCAGCAACGGCCGCCGCATCGTGCGCGCCCTGGAGGTCATCGAGATCACCGGGCGCCCCTTCACCGCCAACCTGCCCGGACACGAGTCGGTCTACGACACCGTGCAGATCGGCGTCGACGTGGCCCGGCCGGAACTCGACGAGCGGATCGCACTGCGGGTGGACCGCATGTGGGAAGCCGGGCTGGTGGACGAGGTCCGCGCGCTGGAGGCCCGCGGACTGCGCGACGGAATCACCGCCTCCAGGGCGCTCGGCTACCAGCAGGTGCTCGACGCGCTCGCGGGGGAGTGCACCGAGGACGAGGCCCGCGCCGAGACCGTCCGTGCCACGAAGCGGTTCGCCCGCAGGCAGGACTCCTGGTTCCGCCGTGACCCGCGCGTGCACTGGCTCAGCGGCGCCGCCGCCGACCGGCCGGAACTCGCCGGACTCGCGCAGTCGTTGGTCGAACGGGCGGTCACAGCCTGATCACGTGATGGCATCGGGACGCCCCGGGCGCCCGTGCGGGGCCCGGTGGCGTGCCATCATCAAACTCCAGCCGGTGCGGTCACCGGCGGTGAACGGCGGCGTACGAAGTCCGAGTGGGGAGGGCGCGTGGCGATGGAGGCCGGCCCTCGAGACACCGGGCGGGACGAGACCCGGCGGGAAGCGGACCCGATGCTTCTGGCCGGGCCCGGGCCCGGCCCGGACGACGGTCCCGCACTGCGGGACGTCCCCGGCACCCCCGATGGGCTGGGGCTGCCCGCCGAGCCGGCGCGGCTGAGCCCCGACGGCCCCGACACACCGGACCCCGCCGAGGTGGAGAGCGCCTCCGGTCCGGAGTTCGAGGTGGAACTGCGCCCGCAGCGCCGGCTGCGGTTGTGGCAGATCGCCCCCATCGTGGTGCTCGCCGCCTCCGGCTCCCTGATGTTCGCCTTCCCCCTCGCCTTCGAGTTCGGCGACGGCGGAGCGGTCGTCGCCATGCTCGGCTTCCTCATCTGCTGCTGCGCGGGCGGCTGGGGCATGATGGCCGCGCGCCGCGTGGGCTACGCCCTGCCCGGACTCCCGGCCCGCGGGGCCGGGCAGCGCCCCGACTGGCGGGTGGCGGTGCTGTACGCGCTGGCCGCGCTGGCCGTCGTGGCGCTCGCGGTGTACCGGGTGGCCCGGCTGCGGTAGGGCGTGCGGGCGTGCGGGCCGGCGAAGGGGCGTACCCGAGAGCCCGTCTCAAGGGTCAGTCGAGCCGGTCGGTGTCGGCGGCGCCTCGCTACCATGGCCTGGTGACGCAGACCAGCATCTCCTTCCTCAAGGGCCACGGCACCGAGAACGACTTCGTGATCGTCCCGGACCCGGACAACGCCGTCGAGCTGCCCGCCACCGCCGTCGCGAAGCTGTGCGACCGGCGCGCGGGGATCGGCGCGGACGGAGTGCTGCACGTGGTGCGGTCCGCCGCGCACCCCGACGCGGCGCACATGGCCGACGAGGCCGAGTGGTTCATGGACTACCGCAACGGGGACGGCTCCATCGCCGAGATGTGCGGCAACGGCGTCCGCGTCTTCGCCCGCTACCTCCAGCACGCCGGGCACGTCGAAGCCGGTGACCTGGCCGTCGCCACCCGGGGCGGCGTCAAGCACGTCCACCTCGACAAGGCGGGCGACGTCACCGTGTCCATGGGGCGCGCCCGGTTCCCCGAGGGCGAGGTCACCGTCTCCGTCGGCGAGCACTCCTGGCCCGCCCGGAACGTCAACATGGGGAACCCGCACGCGGTCGCCTTCGTTGACAGCCTGGACGACGCCGGGAACCTGTACACCCCGCCCCCGTACAGCCCGGCGTCCGCCTACCCGACCGGTGCCAATGTGGAGTTCGTCGTCGACCGCGGCCCCCGGCACGTCGCCATGCGCGTCCACGAGCGCGGCTCGGGCGAGACCCGTTCCTGCGGCACCGGCGCCTGCGCCGTCGCCGTGGCCGCCATCCGGCGCGACGGCGCGGACCCGGCCGCCACCGGCGAGCCGGTCACGTACACCGTCGACGTCCTCGGCGGCACCCTGCTCATCACCGAACACCCCGACGGGCAGATCGACATGACCGGACCGGCCGTCATCGTCGCCGCGGGCGAGTTCGATCCGGCCTGGCTCACCGAAACGGCTTTCGCCTGAAGCTTCCCTCTAATGGGTGATCCGTTTCACGCTGTGCGAGAGGTGGACTGCGCCACGTGGTGGGGTCGGTAGCATCAGGCACCGGCCCTGAGGGCTCACCCCATGCCCGCCACCGCCGGTCGAAGCCGCCGGAGGTGCCCATGAGTGCAGAGGCCACGAACCCCGAAGCACGCCCCGAAGCGCGCCCTGAACTCCGCAGACGTGGCCGGACCAGGCTTGATCTGCGCCGACTCGGCCGCGCCGCCCTGCTCGGACCCGCCTCCCGGGACCGGCTGCCGGACGCCATCGGCCACGTCGCCGAGGCGCACCGGGCCCACCATCCGGACGCGGACCTGTCCGTCCTGCGGCGCGCGTACCTGCTCGCAGAGACCTCGCACCGCGGCCAGATGCGCAAAAGCGGTGAGCCGTACATCACACATCCGCTCGCCGTCACCCTCATCCTGGCCGAACTCGGCGCCGAAACCACCACTCTGACGGCCTCGCTCCTCCACGACACCGTCGAGGACACGGACGTGACCCTGGATCAGGTGCGCGAGGAGTTCGGCGACGAGGTCTGCTTCATCGTCGACGGCGTCACCAAGGTGGAGAAGATCGACTACGGCGCCGCCGCCGAACCCGAGACCTTCCGCAAGATGCTCGTCGCCACCGGCAACGACGTCCGCGTGATGTCCATCAAACTCGCCGACCGGCTGCACAACATGCGCACCCTCGGCGTGATGCGCCCCGAAAAACAGGCCCGCATCGCCAAAGTCACCCGGGACGTCCTCATCCCCCTCGCCGAACGGCTCGGCGTACAGGCCCTGAAGACCGAGCTGGAAGACCTCGTCTTCGCGATCCTGCACCCCGAGGAGTACGAGCACACCCGCGCCCTCATCGCCGCCCACGCGGGCGAGCGCGACCCGCTGCCCGCCATCGCCGACTCCGTACGCGCCGTCCTGCGCGACTCCGGCATCGGCGCCGAGGTGCTCGTACGGCCGCGGCACTTCGTCTCCGTACACCGCATCGCCCTGGGGCGCGGCGAGCTGCGCGGCTCCGACTTCGGCCGCATCCTCGTCCTCGTCGGCGAAAACGCCGACTGCTACGGGGTGCTGGGGGAGCTGCACACCTGTTTCACCCCGGTCGTCTCGGAGTTCAAGGACTTCATCGCCGCCCCGAAGTTCAACCTCTACCAGTCCCTGCACACCGCCGTCGCCACCCCCGAGGGGTACGTCGCCGAGGTGATCGTGCGCACCCGGCAGATGCACCGCGTCGCGGAGGCCGGGGTGGTGGCGCTGGGCAACCCGTACGCCACGGCCACGGCCGCAGCCGCCGCCACAGCCGCCACCGGCGGTCCGGCGGGGGAGTCGGCGGAGTGCGACGAGGAGCGCGTGGACCCCACGCGGCCCGGCTGGCTGTCGCGGCTGCTCGACTGGCAGCAGTCGGCGCCCGACCCCGACACCTTCTGGAACGTGCTCCGCTCGGAACTGGCGCAGGACCGGGAGATCACCGTGTTCCGCGCCGACGGCGGCACGCTGGGCCTGCCGGCCGGTGCCAGCTGTATCGACGCCGCCTACGCCCAGCACGGCGAGGCGGCCCACGGCTGTATCGGCGCCCGGGTCAACGGGCGCCTCACCTCCCTGTCCTCCCCGCTCTCCGACGGGGACACCGTCCAGCTCCTCCTCGCGCACGACGCCTCCTCCGGCCCCGCCGCCGACTGGCTGGAGCACGCCCGGACCCCGGCCGCCCGCATCGCCATCGGCAGCTGGCTGGAGGCCCACCCCGACGGGGCCGGGCCGGCCGCCGCGGTGCCGCGGGCGCCGCTGTCCGTGGTCGGGGCCCGGGGCGGCGGGGGCAACGCCGTCGCCGACCTGCCGGACGCCACCGTGCGGCTCGCCGGGTGCTGCACGCCGGTGCCGCCCGACGCGGTCGCGGGGTTCGTCGTACGGGGCGGAGCCGTCACCGTGCACCGGATCCAGTGCACGACGGTGGCCCAGATGCGCGCGGTGGGGCGGACCTCCGTCGCCGTGCACTGGCGGGCGACCGCCGACTGCCGGGTCACGCTCCTCGCCGAATCGTTCGGCCGCCCCCATCTGCTGGCCGACCTGACCGAGGCCATCGCCCACGAGGGGGTCGAGGTCGTCTCCGCGACCGTGGAACCGCCCGTGGAGCAGCGGGTCCGGCACACGTACACCCTCCAACTGCCCGACGCGACCGGACTGCCGGCGCTGATGCGCGCCATGCGCGACGTGCCGGGCGTGTACGACGTCAGCCGGGCGTAGTCCACCGCGTGAGGTGTCCCCGTTCGGGTGGACCCGTCGCGCGCCGTTCGCGGCGGTGTGGCGGGCGCTGGTAAGCGGTGGGGGATGCAGCTCACCTCCCCGCGCCTGCGCGCCGCCCTGCTGGCCGCGGCCTCCCTCACCCTCGTCGCCGCCGTGCTGCCCCCGCCGAAGCCACTGGGCATCGGCGACCGGCTGTTCCCCGAGCTCGGGAACCCCGGGTACGACGTGCTCTCGTACGACCTGTCCTTCACCTACAAGGACAACCGCACCCCGCTCGACGCCGTCACCGTCATCAGCGCCCGCACCAGCCAGCCGCTGGACACCGTCAACCTGGACTTCGCCCACGGCACGGTGGCCTCGGCCGAGGTCAACGGCGAGCCCGCCCGGTTCGAGAGCGCAGGGGAGGACCTCGTGCTCACCCCCGCCCGGCCGCTGACCGGCGGCTCGCCCCTGCACATCACCATCCGGCACACGAGCGACCCGCGCGGCCGCGGCGACGGCGGCTGGGTGCCCACCGACGACGGCCTCGCCATGGCCAACCAGGCCGACGCCGCGCACCGGGTCTTCCCGTGCAACGACCACCCCGCCGACAAGGCGTACTTCACCTTCCGGATCACCGCTCCGGCCGGGCTGACGGCCGTCGCCAACGGCATGCCGGGCGCCATGCGCGTCCCCAGGGCCGCCGCCGCCACGACATGGACGTACCGGACGCTGCATCCGATGGCCACCGAGCTGGCCCAGGTCTCCATCGGCGTCTCGACCGTGGTGCACGGCACCGGACCGCACGGGCTGCCGCTGCGCGACGTGGTCGCGACGGCGGACCGGGAGAAGCTGGACCCGTGGCTGAAGAAGACCGCCGGGCACATCGAGTGGATGGAGCAGCGCGTCGGGCGCTACCCCTTCGAGAACTACGGGGTGCTCATCGCGCACGCCAAGACCGGTTTCGAGCTGGAGACCCAGACGCTGTCGCTGTTCGAGAGCGGCCTGTTCTCCGGCCAGGGCTACCCGGAGTGGTACGTCGAGTCCGTGATGGTGCACGAGCTCGCCCACCAGTGGTTCGGCGACAGCGTGACCCCGCGCACGTGGTCGGACCTCTGGCTCAACGAGGGACACGCCACCTGGTACGAGGCCCTGTACGCGGACGGCCTCGGCAAGTACTCCCTGGAGCGGCGCATGCGCGAGGCGTACCAGCGCTCCGACCAGTGGCGGGCCGCGGGCGGGCCCCCGGCCGCGCCGAAGGCGGCCGCGCCCGGGCAGAAGATCGGGCTGTTCCGGCCGGTGGTCTACGACGGGGCCGCGCTGATCCTGTACGCCCTGCGCCAGGAGATCGGCGCCGAAGCCTTCGACCGGGTGGAGCGGCGCTGGGTGGGCGAGCACCGCGACGCGGTCGCGGGCACGGAGGACTTCGTACGCCTGGCGTCGCAGGAGGCGGGGCGGGACCTGGGGGCCTTCCTGCAGCCGTGGCTGTACGGGAAGACGACCCCGGCGATGCCGGGCCACCCGGAGTGGGGCGGGGCGGCGGGCGCGGCGGGCACGGCGGGCACGGCGAAGAAGGGCGCGGCGGGCGCGGCGAAGAAGGGCGCAGCGCCCCACACGAAGGCCGCGGGGGCCGAGAAAAGGGTGTGACGGGCGCCGAACGGGCATGCCACCATCGACGAGGCCGCGCTGCGGGGAATCGTCCGGCGGTGTTACACGTTGGACGTGACAGTGTTATGTCACGCGTGGCAGTAGCTTTGGCCTTGGCTCCGCCCCGGCCGATGCGGACGCGGACACATGAACATCCGCACACGCGGACGCAGGCAAACGAATCGAATCGACGTAAGGATCCAATGACCTCCTCTTCTTCCCCTTCCCAGGACGCGCGGGACGCACAGGACGTGCCGGACTCGCAGAGCTTCACCGAGAGCCTTCGGGCCGACGCCCTGATGGAAGAGGACGTCGCCTGGAGCCACGCGATCGACGGAGACCGGGACGGCGAGCAGTTCGAACGCTCCGAGCGCGCGGCCCTGCGCCGTGTGGCCGGCCTCTCCACCGAACTCGAAGACGTCACCGAGGTCGAGTACCGCCAGCTCCGCCTGGAGCGCGTCGTGCTCGTCGGCGTCTGGACCTCCGGCACGGTGATCGACGCCGAGAACTCCCTCGCGGAGCTCGCCGCCCTCGCCGAGACGGCCGGTGCCCTCGTACTCGACGGTGTCATCCAGCGCCGCGACAAGCCCGACCCGGCCACCTTCATCGGTTCCGGCAAGGCCCGCGAGCTGCGCGACATCGTCATGGAGAGCGGCGCCGACACCGTCGTCTGCGACGGCGAGCTCAGCCCGGGCCAGCTCATCGCCCTCGAAGACGTCGTCAAGGTGAAGGTGGTCGACCGGACCGCCCTCATCCTCGACATCTTCGCCCAGCACGCCAAGTCCCGAGAGGGCAAGGCCCAGGTCGCCCTCGCGCAGATGCAGTACATGCTTCCGCGCCTGCGCGGCTGGGGTGCCTCGCTGTCCCGGCAGATGGGTGGCGGCGGCGGTGGCGGCATGGCCACCCGAGGCCCCGGTGAGACCAAGATCGAGACCGACCGGCGACGCATTCGCGAGAAGATGGCGAAGATGCGCCGGGAGATCGCGGAGATGAAGACCGGCCGCGACATCAAGCGGCAGGAACGGCGCCGCAACAAGGTGCCCTCGGTCGCCATCGCCGGCTACACCAACGCGGGCAAGTCCTCGCTGCTCAACCGCCTCACGGGCGCGGGCGTCCTGGTGGAGAACGCGCTGTTCGCCACCCTCGACCCGACCGTGCGCCGGGCCGAGACGCCGTCCGGCCGGGTCTACACCCTGGCCGACACCGTCGGCTTCGTCCGGCACCTGCCCCACCACCTCGTCGAGGCGTTCCGTTCCACGATGGAGGAGGTCGGCGACTCCGACCTCATCCTGCACATCGTGGACGGCTCGCACCCGACCCCGGAGGAGCAGCTGGCAGCCGTACGCGAGGTCATCCGTGAGGTCGGCGCGGTCAACGTGCCCGAGATCGTGGTGATCAACAAGGCGGACGCGGCCGACCCGCTGGTGCTCCAGCGCCTGCTGCGGATCGAGCGGCACTCCATCGCTGTCTCGGCACGCACGGGCATGGGCATCGAGGAACTCCTCGCGCTCATCGACACCGAGCTGCCGCGGCCCGAGGTCGAGGTGGAGGCCCTGGTGCCGTACACGCGCGGCTCGCTGATCGCCCGGGCGCACGCCGAGGGCGAGGTGATCTCCGAGGAGCACACTCCGGAGGGCACCCTGCTCAAGGCGCGGGTCCACCCGGAACTCGCGGCGGACCTGGCTCCGTACGTGCCCGCCAAGCAGTAGACACGCGACACATGGCTGAGGGCCCCCTGCGGTGCAGGGGGCCCTCAGCCATGTGCGGTGCCGTCGCGGCTACTTGAACTTGCCGCTCACCGCGTCGAAGATCCCCTTGGCCTCCGGCCCCAGCCGCGGCCCCGCCAGCCAGCCCGCCTTGGCCGGGCCGATCGAGGTGTTCGAGACCAGCGCCGGCTTGCCGTCCGCGCCCGCCGCGATCCAGCCGCCGCCCGAGGAACCGCCGGTCATCGTGCAGCCGATGCGGTACAGCACGGGGTCCGTCTTGTTCAGCGCCAGCCGGCCAGGCCTGTCCGTGCACTGGAAGGCCTTCTGGCCGTCGAACGGCGCCGCCGCCGGATAGCCCGTGGCCGTCATGCTCGACACCTTCGCCACCGCCGGGGCGTTGAACTCCACCGGGAGCGCCGTACCGACCGTCTCCTCCAGGGACTTGCCGCCGCCGCCCTCGGGCGTCACGTGCAGTACCGCGAAGTCGTACGGGGCGCCCGCGCCGCCCGTCGGACCGCCGGTCGCGATCCACTGGTCGGAGGTCTGCGCCCAGTCGCTCCACCACACGCCGTACGGAGCCACCTCCGCGCGCGGCGCGCCCTTGAGCTGCGCCGCAGGCTTGCCCGCGTTGTTGTACGACGGGACGAAGGCGATGTTGCGGTACCAGCCGCCGGCCTTGCCCGCGTGCACGCAGTGGCCCGCCGTCCAGACCATGTTGGACTTGCCGGGGTGGGCCGGGTCCTTGACGACGGTCGCCGAGCAGACCATCGAGCCCCCGGGGCCGTCGAAGAAGACCTTGCCGGACGCCGGGACGCTCTGGTGGTACGGCGGGTTCGCGGGCTTGGCCGCCACCGGCGCCGGGGTCGGGTCCGTGACTCCCTGGTCCTTGCCCGCATCCGGGTCGACGGCCGGGGGCTGCGGCGTCTCGGCGTCGCGCATCCGGTCCGGGTCCCACAGGCCCTCGATGATCGGGTTGATGTAGTCACCCGCCTCGCGGAGCCAGTCCTCCTTGTCCCAGTTCTTCCACGCACCCCCCTTCCACTTCTCCAGGTCGATGCCGTGCTGCTTGAGCCTTTCCCTGAGCTGGTCCGGGATCTTGATCCCGTCCACCCCGCCCGGAAGGCTCGCCGCCACGGTCGGCTTGGCGTCGGCCTCCCCGTCGCCGGGTCCGCAGGCCGCGGCGGTCAGCGCGAGCGCGGCCGCGCACAGGGTCGCGATGACCGGTCGGTTCGGTCGCATGTCGTGAGTCCCCCTGGTGGTTCTGGAAGTGAGGCGTATGGAGTTGGCTCCGGGTGCAGCCCACCACTATGCCGCTGCCGTGGGGGACGGCACAGGCCGGGGCGGCGGTTCCGGGGACGGGACCGTGTCTTGCCGGCCGCCCCGACTTCCGCCGGGGCAAGGATCTTGGGCCCGCCCGTGATCCGTCGCCGTCACCGTCGTTGGTACGTACGGGGGATGGGGGAGCAGCGCTCGTGTTCGAGGCGCACTCCGAGGGAGCGAACCGTGCGGGAGGACCGACACTCGTGGCTTTGACCGAGCAGGCCGCGGCTGAGGCTGCGAGTGAGGCGTCGACTGAGGCATCGACTGAGGCGCACGTCCCGCCGCAGGCGGGGCGGGGACCCGGAGCGGGCGCGGAGGCGATCCTGCGCAGGCAGGCCCAACGGGAGTCCGCCGCGCGGACCTACGCCCGCTCCCTGCCCATCGTGCCGGTGCGCGCCCGGGGGTTGACCATCGAGGGCGCGGACGGACGGCGCTACCTCGACTGCCTCTCCGGCGCCGGCACCCTCGCCCTGGGGCACAACCACCCCGTGGTGCTGGAGGCGATCCGGGGAGTGCTCGACTCGGGAGCTCCCCTGCACGTCCTGGACCTGGCGACCCCCGTCAAGGACGCCTTCACCACCGAGCTGTTCGCCAACCTGCCCGCGGAACTGGCCGCAGACGCCCGGATCCAGTTCTGCGGCCCGGCGGGGACGGACGCCGTCGAGGCCGCGCTCAAGCTGGTGCGCACCGCCACCGGCCGCTCGGGGCTGCTCGCCTTCACGGGGGCCTACCACGGGATGACCGCCGGGGCGCTGGACGCCTCGGGCGGCGCGCCGGACGTACGGGTGACCCGGCTGCCGTACCCGCAGGACTACCACTGCCCCTTCGGGGTCGGCGGCGCGGAGGGCGCCCGGCTCGCCGCGGCTTGGACGCAGAACCTGCTGGACGACCCCAAGGGCGGGGTGCCCACACCCGCCGCGATGATCGTCGAGCCGGTGCAGGGCGAGGGCGGGGTGAACCCGGCGCCGGACGCCTGGCTGCGCCGGATGCGGGAGATCACCGCGGCCCGGGGCATCCCGCTGATCGCCGACGAGGTCCAGACGGGCGTGGGCCGCACCGGCGCCTTCTGGGGCGTCGACCACGCCGGGGTGGTGCCCGACGTGATGGTCCTGTCCAAGGCCATCGGCGGAAGCCTGCCGCTCGCGGTGATCGTGTACCGCGCCGGGCTGGACCTCTGGGCCCCCGGAGCCCACGCCGGAACCTTCCGCGGCAACCAACTGGCCATGGCGGCCGGCACCGCCACGCTGGCCTACGTCCGGGAGAACCGGCTCGCACAGCGCGCGGCCGAGCTGGGCGCGCGCATGCTCGCCTCCCTGCGCGGCCTGGCCCCGGCCCACCCCTGCATCGGGGACGTCCGCGGCCGCGGCCTCATGATCGGCGTCGAACTGATCGACCCGGACACAGCAGCCGCCGCCCCCGCCCTCGCGGCGGCCGTCCGCCAGGAGTGCCTGGACCGCGGCCTGATCGTCGAGCTGGGCGGCCGCCACTCCAGCGTCATCCGCCTGCTCCCCCCGCTGACCCTGACCGACGAACAGGCCGCGGCCGTCCTGGACCGCCTGGCCGACGCCATCCCCGCCGCCACCCGCCGCTAAGGACCCGCCATGCCCGACCCGCACCCCCCCACCCCCGCGCCGGGCCCCACCCCCGCGCCGGGCCCCGGCCACTCCCTGGTACCAGGCCCCACGGCGCCACCGCTGGATGGCACCCCAGCCCTCGCGCCGCCCGCGCTCGGCGACGCCCAACCCCCGGCGGTGGGGCGCACCCCGGCCCCGCCCCCGGGGCACACCCCCGGCCTTTCCCCGGCGCCGGGGCACACGGCACCACCGCTGGGCGCCGTCCCGGCCTTCGCGCCGCCCGCGCTCGGCGCTGCCCCAGCCCCGGAGGGGCACACCCCGGCCCCGCCGCTCGGCGATGCCCCTTCTCCCGTACCGCCCGCGCTCGGTGACGCCCCTGCCCCTGCCCCGGCCCCGCTGCTCGGCGGCGCCAGGGACTCGGCGCCTGCCCCCGCGCCGGGGCACGCCCCCGGCCCCTCGGCGGTGGTCGAGGGCGCCCCGCAGCGGGGCGGTGCCCTTTCCCCCGCGCCGTCCGCGCCCGGCGGCGACCGTTCCCCGGGCCCCGGAGACGGGTCCCAGTCCTCCGCTTACTCCGTGCCCGGGCACGAGCCGCCGCTCGGCGGCGCACTTTCCCCCGAGTCCCAGCACAGCGCACCGCCGCCCGGCGGACTCGTGCCGGGGCACACCCCGCAGCCGCCCGGCGGGGCCCCTTCCTCCGCGCCCGGGCACGCCGCGGCGCCCGCGCTCGGCTTCGTCGCGCCAGCCGGTCCCTCGCCGGTGCCGGAGGTGGCCGGCCCCGTGCCCCCGGCCGGCAGCGCGTACCCGGCGGATCCGCGGCCCGGAACCCCCGCCCCGCAGGCGGGCACCCCGGCATGGCCGGCCGTTGCGGTGTCGCCGCCATGCCCCGCGCGGGCAGCCGAGGACCAGCCGCCCGCGCCGCAGCCGACGGGGGAGCGGGCCCCCGTCGCGGATCCGGGTGCCACCGTGCCGCGGCAGAAGGACGGCACGGCCAGACCCCGGACGTTCGCGGCGGAGGGCGGCGGCGCACTGCCCGACCCGCTGGACCACCCCGACCCCGCGGCCGCCGCCGAGGCCGCGGCGGTGGAGAACCTGCTGCGGTGCTGGGTCCGCGAAACCGGACTCGGGCGGCCCGCCGGACCGGTGCTGCGCATCCCCCTCCGCGCATCCGGCACCGCCCTGCTCGTCCCCGTCCGCTACTGGTCCCCCGCAGGCTGGCACCGCTTCGCCCAGGCCCGCCTCGAGGGCGCCCCCGCCGGCGCCCCGGCCGTGGACGCCGTCACCCTCGCCGCGCTCATCTCCCGCGAGGGCCCCCGCACCGCCACCGCACCCGGAGCACCCGGAGCCCACGCAGCCCCCGGAGAACACGGCGGCTCCGACCTCGTCGGCCGGGTCGCCGACTCGGTACACCGCACCGCCGAGTTCATCGCGGACCGGCGCCGTCGCCCGACCGCACCCGCCACCGTCGCCCTGGACCGTTTCCTCAGCGCCGAACAGTCCCTCCTCCTCGGTCACCCGCTGCACCCGACCCCGAAGAGCCGCGAGGAACTCTCCGCGGCCGAGGTGCGCCGCTACTCACCCGAACTCCACGGCTCCTTCCCCCTCCACTGGATGGCCGTCGCGCCCTCCGCGCTCGCCACCGACTCGGCCTGGACCGAACGCGGCCGCCCGATTCCCGCCGCCCAACTGCTCGGACGGCTCGCCCCGGGCCTCCCCCTCCCCGCCGGAACCACCCCCCTTCCCCTGCACCCCTGGCAGGCCCGCGACCTCCTCCAGCGCCCCGCCGTCGCCGCCCTCCTCGACGCGGGGCTCCTGCACGACCTGGGCCCGTACGGCGAGCCCTGGTATCCGACCTCCTCCATCCGCACCGCCCACCGGCCCGGCGCCCCCGCGATGCTCAAGCTGTCCCTGGGCCTACGCATCACCAACTCCCGTCGCGAGAACCTCCGCAAGGAACTCCACCGGGGCGTCGAGGTACACCGGCTGCTCCGCACCGGCCTCGCCGAGCAATGGCAGGCCTCCCACCCCGGCTTCGACATCGTCCGCGACCCCGCCTGGCTCGCCGTCGACGCCCCGGACGGCAGCCCCGTCCCCGGACTCGACGTCCTGCTGCGCCACAACCCCTTCCGCTCCGGTGACGACGCCCTGTGCATCGCCGCACTCACCGCACCCCGCCCGTGGCCGGGCCGGACCGCCATGCGCTCCCGCCTCGCCGAGACCGTCTCGCGGCTGGCGGCCGCCACCGGACGTACGACCGCCGCGGTCTCCGCCGAGTGGTTCCTGCGCTACCTCGACCACGTCGTCCTGCCGGTCCTCGCCTTCGATGCGCTCGCCGGCATCGCCCTGGAGGCCCACCAGCAGAACACCCTGGTCCTCCTCGACCCCGCCGGCTGGCCGGTCGGCGGCCGCTACCGCGACAACCAGGGCTACTACTTCCGCGACTCCCACCGCGCGGAACTGGAGCGCCGGCTCCCCGGCATCGGCAGCACCAGCGACACCTTCGTCCCCGACGCCGTCACCGACGAACGCTTCGCCTACTACCTCGGCATCAACAACGTGCTCGGCCTCATCGGCGCCTTCGGGTCCCAACGGCTCGCCGACGAACGTGTCCTGCTCGCCGCCTTCCGCCGCTTCCTCGGCAAGGCCGCGGACCTCGGCCCGCTCCCCGCGCAGCTGCTCGACTCACCCACCCTGCGCTGCAAGGCGAATCTGCTCACCCGTCTGGGCGGCCTGGACGAGCTCGTCGGCCCCGTCGACACCCAGTCCGTCTACGTCACCATCACCAACCCCCTTCACGACTGACGCGTCCGCGACCCCACGGAGAAGAGCCCCGATGCCCTCCACCGACTCCCACACCGTTGCCGCGGGCCGCGCAGCCGATGCCCTGGCCACCACCGGCGAATCGCGGCTCAACGCCGAGTTGCTGCCCCTGCTCGCCGAGGCGGACCTGCTCGACTCCCCGGCCGGCTGGGGCACCGCCACCACCCAATCCGGAGCCTTCCGCCTGGAACCCCTCCGCCTCGACCGGGACCTGGAGCTCCTCACCGGCTGGATGAACGACCCCGAGGTGGCCGCCTATTGGGAACTCTCCGGCCCCGCCGCCACGACCGCCGCCCACGTGCGGGCGCAACTGGTAGGGGACAGCCGCAGCATCCCCTGCCTCGGCCTCCTGGACGGCACACCGATGAGCTACTGGGAGATCTACCGGGCCGACCTCGACCCGATCGCCCGCCACTACCCGGCGCGCCCCCACGACACGGGTATCCACCTGCTCATCGGAGACGGCACGAACCGGGGCCGAGGTCTGGGGACCGCACTCCTGCGCGCCGTCGCCGACCTGGTGTTCGACAACCGTCCTCGCTGCACACGCGTCCTCGCCGAACCGGACATTCGCAACACCCCCTCCGTATCAGCCTTCGTGAACTCCGGCTTCCGCTGTTCCAAGGAAATCGACCTGCCCGAGAAGCGAGCCGCTCTGATGATTCGCGAGCGGGCGCTGCGCAATCTCCTCTGAGTGCCGCCCCGCTGCATTCACCGCGCCGCTCCTCGCAGCCCTTGCCTCTTCCCTTTCCTTCGCCTCTTCCCTCACCGCTTCACGCCTCTCACCTCGAAAACTCTGCGTCGCGCAGCAAAGTTCCCGATCTCCGAGGAGTGCCGTGCCGAATTTTCCAGCCGTCCCCGCTGGCCCCGACGCCACGGGCCCCGGCTCCGCCGAGCCCCCCGTGCCGCCGTCGTCCCAGCACCCCTGTACGCCGCCCGAGCTCAACCGCGCGACCTGGGATTCCGCCACCGCCCGGCTGCTCGCCAAGCTGCTCGGCGAGTTCGCGTACGAGGAGATCATCAGCCCCGTACCGGCGCCGGCCGCCGCCGGTGACGCCTGGACCCTGACCCTCGACGACGGCAGCAGCCTCGGCTTCCGCGCCCGCCGCCGCGCGTACGGCAGCTGGCACGTCGCACCCGACACCATCACCCTCACGCCGCCGCACCCCTCCACCGAGCCCCCCACCGCCTTCGGGGACCCGTACGCCTTCCTCATCCGGACCCGCCGCCTCCTCGGTCTCGACGGCGCGACCCTCGGACACCTGGTCCGCGAGCTCAGCGCGACGCTCGCCGCGGACGCCCGCATCGAGCACACGGCCCTCACGGCCGACGTCCTCGCCGACCTCGACTACGCCGCCCTCGAAGGCCACCAGACCGGGCACCCCTGGCTCGTCCTCAACAAGGGCCGCATCGGACTCTCCGCCTCCGACACCGCCGCCTGGGCGCCCGAGGCCCGCGTCCGACAGCGGCTGCCCTGGCTCGCCGCCCACACCTCCCTCGCGACCTACCGCGGCACGGCCGGCCTCGAAGACCCCTCACGCCTCTACTCCGCCGAGCTCGACCCCGCCACCCGCGCCGCCTTCGACCAGGCCCTGCGCGAGCGCGGCCTCGACCCCCGCGGCTACCTCTACCTCCCCGTGCACCCCTGGCAGTGGGACGAGATCGTGCTCCCCCTCTTCGCCCCGGCCCTCGCCTCCGGCGCGCTGGTCCCGCTCCCCGCCGACCCCGACGTACGCCTCCCGCAGCAGTCGATCCGCACCTTCCTCAACCTCACCCACCCCGACCGGCACAGCGTCAAACTGCCGCTCTCCGTCCTCAACACCATGGTCTGGCGCGGCCTGCCCTCCGACCTGGCGCTGGCCGCCCCCGCAGTCACCGCCTGGATCCACTCCCTCCGCGACGCCGATCCCTTCCTCCGCGACGAATGCGGGGTGATCCTGCTCGGCGAGGTCGCCTCCGTCACCGTCCGCCACCCCGTCTACGACCAGCTCCCCGAGGTCCCCTACCAGTACAAGGAACTCCTCGGAGCGATCTGGCGCGAGCCCCTGACCGGCCGCCTCGCCCCCGGCGAACGCGCACGCACGCTCGCCTCCCTCCTCCACACCGATCCCCGCGGACGGTCCTTCACCGCGGAACTCGTCGCCCGATCCGGCCTCGCGCCCACCGTCTGGCTCCAGCGGCTCTTCGCCGCCCTGCTGCCCCCGCTGCTCCACTTCCTCTACCGCTACGGCACGGTCTTCTCCCCGCACGGCGAGAACGCCATCGTGATCTTCGACGAGCGCGACGTCCCGGTCCGGCTCGCGGTCAAGGACTTCGTGGACGACGTCAACATCAGCGACGAGCCGCTGCCCGAGCTGGCCGCGATGCCCGCCGAGGTCCGCGCCGTGCTGCTCACCGAGCCCGCCGACTTCCTCCCCCAGTTCATCCACTCGGGTCTCTTCGTCGGCGTCTTCCGCTACCTGTCCGCACTGTGCGAGGACCGCCTCGGCGTCGCGGAGGACGAGTTCTGGTCGCTCGTACGGGCGGAGATCATGCGCCACCAGGCCCGGTTCCCCGAGCTCAAGGACCGCTACGAACTCTTCGACCTGCTCGGCGAGCGCATCGTGCGGCTCTGCCTGAACCGCAACAGGCTCTACGAGGACGGTTACCGGGACCGCCCCGACCGCCCGCACGCCGTGCAGTACGGCACCGTGCCGAACCCCTTGTACCGGCCGTGAGCCCTCGCCGGTGCGGTCGCTGTCGGTGGCGCCCCGTAGGGTTGGCAGTGCTATGACGAAGCCCTCCCTCCCCGACCTGCTGCACGCCGCCGTCTCCGCCGTCGGCGGCACGGAGCGCCCCGGCCAGGTGACCATGGCCGAAGCCGTCGCCGAAGCGATCGACGACAACTCCCACCGGCTCATCCAGGCCGGAACCGGCACCGGAAAGTCCCTCGGCTACCTGGTGCCGGCCCTCGCGCACGGCGAGCGCGTGGTCGTGGCCACCGCGACCCTGGCACTGCAGCGGCAGCTCGTCGAGCGCGACCTGCCCCGGACGGTGGAGGCGCTGCACCCGCAGCTCCGCCGCCGTCCGCAGTTCGCCATGCTCAAGGGCCGCTCCAACTACCTCTGCCTGCACCGCCTGCACGAGGGAGCGCCGCAGGACGAGGAGGAGGGCCTCTTCGACCAGTTCGAGGCGGCCGCTCCCACCAGCAAGCTCGGCCAGGACCTGCTGCGCCTGCGGGACTGGGCGGACGAGACCGAGACCGGCGATCGCGACGACCTGACCCCCGGCGTCTCCGACAAGGCCTGGAGCCAGATCTCGGTCTCTTCGCGGGAGTGCCTGGGCGCGACGAAGTGCGTGTACGGAGCCGAGTGCTTCGCGGAAGCCGCGCGCGAGCGGGCCAAGCTAGCCGATGTGGTCGTCACCAATCACGCGCTCCTGGCCATCGACGCCATCGAGGGTGCCCCGGTGCTGCCGCAGCACGAGGTGCTGATCGTGGACGAGGCCCACGAGCTGGTCTCGCGGGTCACCGGCGTGGCCACCGGCGAGCTCACTCCCGGCCAGGTCAACCGTGCCGTGAAGCGGTCGGCGAAGCTGGTCGACGAGAAGACGGCGGACTCCCTGCAGACCGCCTCCGAGTCCTTCGAGCGCGTGATGGAGCTTGCCCTGCCGGGCCGCCTCGAGGAGGTCCCCGAGGACCTCGGCTACGCGCTGATGGCCCTGCGGGACGCCGCGCGCAATGTGATCTCCGCGATCGGCGCGACGCGCGACAAGTCCGTCCACGACGAGGACGCGGTCCGCAAGCAGGCCCTGGCCGCGGTGGAGAGCGTGCACGGGGTGGCGGAGCGGATCGTGAACCGCTCCGAGTACGACGTCGTCTGGTACGAACGCCACGACCGTTTCGGCGCCACCCTCCGGGTCGCCCCGCTGTCGGTGTCGGGCCTGCTGCGCGAGAAGCTGTTCGAAGACCGCTCGGTGGTCCTGACCTCGGCGACCCTCAAGCTCGGCGGCGACTTCAACGGCGTCGCGGCCTCGCTCGGCCTGTCCGCCGAGGGGGTCGAGGGGGACGACGTACCGGCCTGGAAGGGCCTGGACGTCGGCTCCCCCTTCGACTACCCCAAGCAGGGCATCCTCTACGTCGCGAAGCACCTGGCCACCCCCGGCCGCGAGGGCACCCGGGGCGACATGATGGACGAGCTCGCCGAACTGATCGAGGCGGCCGGCGGCCGCACCCTCGGCCTCTTCTCCTCCATGCGCGGCGCGAAGGCGGCTGCCGAGGAGCTGCGCGGCCGGCTCGACAACCCGATCCTGCTGCAGGGCGAGGAGACGCTGGGCGAGCTGATCAAGGCCTTCGCCGCGGATCCGAAGACCTGCCTGTTCGGCACCCTGTCGCTGTGGCAGGGCGTGGACGTGCCCGGACCCAGCTGCCAGCTGGTGGTCATGGACAGGATCCCGTTCCCGCGGCCCGACGACCCGCTGATGAGCGCCCGGCAGAAGTCGGTCGAGGAGCACGGGGGCAACGGCTTCATGGCCGTGGCCGCCACGCACGCGGCCCTGCTGATGGCCCAGGGCGCGGGTCGTCTCGTACGCGCCACGGGCGACCGGGGTGTGGTCGCGGTGCTCGACCCTCGCCTGGCCACGGCCCGGTACGGGAGCTTCCTGCGGGCCACGCTGCCGGACTTCTGGTACACCACGGACCGCAACCAGGCGCGCCGCTCCCTGTCCGCCATCGACGCCGCGGCGCAGGCCGACGGCAAGTAGCCGACGGCAGGCCCGTACGGGATACGGCGAGGCGCGGGGGCGCACAACAGCCCCGGGACCGGCGCAGTGGGTCCCGGGGCTGGCGAGAGGCGTCGGGTCAGACCCGGCGCAGTACCGCGACGACCTTGCCGAGGATGGTGGCCTCGTCGCCGGGGATGGGCTGGTAGGCGGAGTTGTGCGGGAGAAGCCAGACGTGGCCGTCCTCCCGCTTGAAGCGTTTGACCGTGGCCTCACCGTCGAGCATCGCGGCGACGATGTCGCCGTTCTCCGCGACGGGCTGGCGCCGGACCGTGACCCAGTCGCCGTCGCAGATCGCGGCCTCGATCATCGAGTCGCCCACGACCTTGAGGACGAAGAGCTCGCCATCGCCGACGAGCTGGCGGGGGAGGGGGAACACGTCCTCCACCGACTCCTCGGCGAGGATCGGACCGCCGGCCGCGATCCGGCCGACCAGGGGAACGTACGAGGCGGCGGGCTTGCCGGTGGTGTCCGTGGGCTGCGAGCTGGGCTGGTCGGAGCCGCGGACCTCGTACGCCCGGGGCCGGTGCGGGTCGCGGCGCAGGAAGCCCTTGCGCTCCAGGGCCATCAGCTGGTGCGCGACCGAAGAGGTGCTGGACAGGCCGACCGCCTGGCCGATCTCGCGCATCGACGGCGGGTAGCCCCGCCGCTGCACCGAGTCGCGGATGACCTCGATGACCCTCCGCTGCCGGTCCGTGAGCCCGGAGCTGTCGGCGCGGATGCCTGGAGGTCGCCCTGGCAGCGATCGTGCGGGGCGCACGGGCTCCGCCTCCGGGTTCAGGCTTGCGTCATTCATGGCATGCACCGGCTCGAGTCGGCTCTGGGAGCGGTTCTGGGCAGTGATGGTGGCACTGTCTGCGGTGGTGGTCACGTCGGCCCCTCTCGAAATGTTCTCCCTAGCTGGACAACGGTAGTTGCTTTCGAAAGGTTGCGCCAAACACACGTTCGAGTGAAAAATCGCAGATCGTCCGTCGTGGTCACATCGCGAGGTGTATAGACGAACGGTCGACCGAACGCGGGTTCGGCTCGGCGTCCCCTGCTTACGGTACCCTTCCGGGTCGGGTCGCCACCGTCCGGGCCGGGGCTCAGTGTGGCACCGCGAGCCCCTGTATCCGGCCATCGGACACCGCGACACGCTGAGCCGTGCAATTCCACCGCAACCCAAGATCTAGTGGTTGGATGAGCGCTGCCACCCAGAAGTTGTGGTCCTCGGTCTGTCGCGGTCCTCGACATCGCATATGCTGGTGGCTGCTTCACGAGCCCCCGACAGAGCCTGTCTCTGCCGTTCAGGGGCCCCGTGAGGTGATTCAGTCGTGCCAAGAGGGAGGGTGAGGGAACCATGCACTGCCCCTTCTGCAGGCACCCCGACAGCCGCGTCGTCGACAGCCGGACCACGGACGACGGCACGTCGATCCGCCGGCGCCGCCAGTGCCCCGACTGCTCCCGTCGCTTCACGACGGTGGAGACGGCCTCGCTGATGGTGATCAAGCGCAGCGGGGTGACCGAACCCTTCAGCCGTACCAAGGTCATCTCCGGCGTGCGCAAGGCGTGCCAGGGGCGGCCGGTCACCGAAGACGCCCTCGCCAAGCTCGGCCAGCGGGTCGAGGAGGCGGTGCGCGCCACCGGGAGCGCCGAGCTGACCACCCACGACGTGGGTCTGGCCATACTCGGCCCGTTGCAGGAACTCGACCTGGTCGCCTACCTCCGGTTCGCGTCCGTGTACAAAGCTTTCGACACCCTTGAAGACTTCGAGACCGCCATCGCGGAACTCCGCGTGCCACGGCCTCACCCCCAAGAGCGCGAGCCCGGTGGGACCGGTTCGGTCCCCGTGCCCGCCTCCGCCGCCGACTGACCGGACGGCCCGCACCGCGCTGCACTCGCATCGTGGAGCGGCCGGTTTGTCAGGCGATGAGACGTAGATACAAGACACAGCACCGTGCCGCGGAATAGCGCTGGCACTTTAGGGCGTTTTGCCCGCATTGGGAGGCGGCATGACAGAGACGGCGAGCAGCTCGGCACGTGGTTCCCGCGCCAAGGGGACCAAGGCTGCGAAGAGCGGCCTGCGTATCGAGCGCATCCACACCACCCCCGGCGTGCACCCGTACGACGAGGTGAGCTGGGAGCGCCGTGACGTCGTCATGACCAACTGGCGCGACGGCTCGGTCAACTTCGAGCAGCGTGGCGTCGAGTTCCCCGACTTCTGGTCGGTGAACGCGGTCAACATCGTCACCAGCAAGTACTTCCGCGGCGCGGTGGGCTCCCCGCAGCGCGAGACCGGTCTGAAGCAGCTCATCGACCGGATCGTGAAGACGTACACGAAGGCCGGCGAGGACTTCGACTACTTCTCGTCGCCCGCCGATGCGGAGATCTTCGAGCACGAGCTGACCTACGCCCTCCTGCACCAGATCTTCAGCTTCAACTCGCCGGTGTGGTTCAACGTCGGCACGCCCCAGCCGCAGCAGGTCTCCGCCTGCTTCATCCTGGCCGTCGACGACTCCATGGAGTCGATCCTCGACTGGTACAAGGAAGAGGGCATGATCTTCAAGGGCGGCTCCGGCGCCGGCCTGAACCTCTCCCGCATCCGCTCCTCCAAGGAGCTCCTCTCCTCCGGCGGCAACGCCTCCGGCCCGGTCTCCTTCATGCGCGGCGCCGACGCGTCCGCCGGAACGATCAAGTCGGGCGGCGCCACCCGCCGCGCGGCCAAGATGGTCGTCCTGGACGTGGACCACCCGGACGTCGAGGCCTTCATCGAGACCAAGGTGAAGGAGGAGGAGAAGATCCGCGCCCTGCGCGACGCGGGCTTCGACATGGACCTGGGCGGCGACGACATCACCTCCGTCCAGTACCAGAACGCCAACAACTCCGTCCGTGTGAACGACGAGTTCATGACGGCCGTCGAGAACGGCACCGAGTTCGGCCTGCGTGCCCGCATGACCGGCGAGGTCATCGAGAAGGTCGACGCCAAGGCGCTCTTCCGCAAGCTGGCCGAGGCCGCGTGGGCCTGCGCCGACCCGGGCATCCAGTACGACGGTGTGATCAACAACTGGCACACCTGCCCCGAGTCCGGCCGCATCACCGCGTCCAACCCGTGCAGCGAGTACATGCACCTGGACAACACGTCCTGCAACCTCGCCTCGCTGAACCTGATGAAGTTCCTGAACGACGACGGCAAGGGCAACCAGTCCTTCGACGCCGAGCGCTTCGCCAAGGTCGTCGAGCTCGTCATCACGGCGATGGACATCTCCATCTGCTTCGCGGACTTCCCGACGCAGAAGATCGGCGAGAACACCCGCGCCTTCCGCCAGCTGGGCATCGGCTACGCCAACCTCGGCGCCCTGCTGATGGCCACCGGCCACGCGTACGACTCGGACGGCGGGCGCACCCTCGCCGCCTCGATCACCTCGCTGATGACCGGTACCGCGTACAAGCGTTCCGCCGTGCTGGCCGCGATCGTCGGTCCGTACGACGGCTACGCCCGCAATGCCGAGTCGCACCAGCGCGTCATGAAGCAGCACGCCGACGCCAACGCCGTCGCGCCGCGCACCGAGGACCTGGACAACACCATCTGGGCCGCGGCCACCGAAGCCTGGCAGGACGTCCTGCGCCTCGGCGAGAAGAACGGCTTCCGCAACTCCCAGGCCTCCGTCCTCGCGCCGACCGGCACCATCGGTCTCGCGATGTCCTGCGACACCACGGGCGTCGAGCCGGACCTGGCCCTGGTCAAGTTCAAGAAGCTCGTCGGCGGCGGCTCGATGCAGATCGTCAACGGCACCGTCCCGCAGGCCCTGCGCCGCCTGGGTTACCAGGAGGAGCAGATCGAGGCGATCGTCACCCACATCGCCGAGCACGGCGTGGTCGTCGACGCCCCGAGCCTGAAGACCGAGCACTACTCGGTGTTCGACTGCGCCATGGGCGAGCGTTCCATCTCCGCGATGGGCCACGTCCGCATGATGGCCGCGATCCAGCCCTGGATCTCCGGTGCGATCTCGAAGACGGTCAACATGCCGGAGACGGCGACCGTCGAGGAGATCGAGGAGATCTACTTCGAGGCGTGGAAGCTGGGCGTCAAGGCGCTCGCGATCTACCGCGACAACTGCAAGGTCGGCCAGCCCCTCTCCGCGAAGAAGAAGGAAGCGGAGAAGGTCGAGGTCAGCGAGAAGGCCGAGTCGACCATCCGTGCGGCGGTCGAGAAGGTCATCGAGTACCGCCCGGTCCGCAAGCGCCTCCCGAAGGGCCGCCCGGGGATCACCACCTCCTTCACGGTCGGTGGCGCCGAGGGCTACATGACGGCGAACTCCTACCCGGACGACGGTCTGGGCGAGGTCTTCCTGAAGATGTCCAAGCAGGGCTCGACCCTCGCGGGCATGATGGACGCCTTCTCGATCGCCGTGTCGGTCGGTCTGCAGTACGGCGTCCCGCTGGAGACGTACGTCGCGAAGTTCACGAACATGCGCTTCGAGCCGGCCGGTATGACGGACGACCCGGACGTGCGGATGGCGCAGTCGATCGTCGACTACATCTTCCGTCGCGTGGCGCTCGACTTCCTGCCCTTCGAGACCCGCTCGGCCCTCGGCATCCACTCCGCCGAGGAGCGTCAGCGCCACCTGGAGACCGGTTCGTACGAGCCGCTCGAGGAGGAGCTCGACACGGAGTCCCTGGCCCAGTCCGCCCCGCTGGCGGCGGTCCCGGAGGCCCCGAAGCCGATCGCGGCCGTTCAGGTCCCGGCCCCCAAGACGGCGCACTCCAACGCCGAACTGGTCGAGATGCAGCTCGGCGTGTCCGCCGACGCCCCGCTCTGCTTCTCCTGCGGTACGAAGATGCAGCGCGCAGGCTCCTGCTACATCTGCGAGGGCTGCGGCTCCACCAGCGGCTGCAGCTGACGCGCGGGACGGGGCGGAACTGCGTGGGATGTGACATCCGACGCAGCCCGCACAGGTAGCTGACCAGCAGCTCACGAAGGGGACCGGCCGAAGGCCGGTCCCCTTCGTCGTGCGTGACCCGCTCGTATCCGTACGCCCGCCCGTACAGGAGGCCGGGGCCATGTCCGGATCTTTGCGGCTTCTGCCAGTGCGAAGGCCTGCCGGGATCCGCGGAGACTGCCAGCCAGAAGCCGCGGCGTTCCCGGGAGGGGCCGTGGCCAATCAAGCGGCGCGGCGCCGCGGACGTGTTCGGAGTCGACATCTCCGGTGAGATGGCCGCCGTGGCGCAGGCGTTGGAGGAGCGCAACCCGCTGGGTGTGCGCTACGGGGTGGGCGATGTCGGCGAACTGCGGCCCCTCGGGCAGCACTTCGACGTCGCCGTTGCGGTCCAACTGCTCAACTACGCGCAGGACGTCGCAGCCTTCGAGCAGATGTGCCGCAACGTGCACCGGAACCTGGCGCCCGGCGCCGAGTTCTTCGTGCTGAACCAGGCACCCGACTACCGTTTCGACGGCCCGTCCCCGGACAAGTACGGCTTCCGCTCCGAGCTGACCGGCGAGGAGACCGAGACGGGACCGCGCGTACGGATCACGGCGCTGCTCGACCAGCACCCGATCGAGTTCGTCACCACCTGCCCGCGCCGCGAGGTGTACGAGAAGTGTCTGCGGGCGGCCGGATTCAGCGAGGTGGCCTGGGTCCCGGTGGAGGTGTCCGACGCCGGCGTGCGCACGTTCGGTGCGGACTTCCGGGCGGACTTCCTCGCCACCCCCCCGCTGGAGATGCTGGGCTGTCGCGCCTGACGGCTGGCCGGCCCAGCGGGCATCCCGGCGGCTCGGCTTCCGGCCCGGCTTCTGGCCTTCGGCGCACCCGGGGCGAGGTGGTGAAGTATTTAGCTAATTAGCTTATGTGCTAAAAAGGTCGCATGGCAGAGAACAGCGAGACAGGCGACGAGGCCGGCGTCTTCCGGGCGCTCGCCGATCCCACGCGGCGCCAGATCCTGGAGGATCTGCGCGACGGGGAGCTGGCGGCCGGGGAGATCGCCGGCCGGTTCACCATCAGCGCCCCGTCCGTGTCGCGGCACCTCGGAGTGCTGAAGTCCGCGGGACTGGTGCGGGA
This sequence comes from Streptomyces sp. NPDC060031, assembly GCF_042736805.1. Lineage (NCBI taxonomy): Bacteria > Bacillati > Actinomycetota > Actinomycetes > Kitasatosporales > Streptomycetaceae > Streptomyces > Streptomyces sp. NPDC060031. The sequence goes on along the minus strand of NZ_JBHWVM010000012.1, from coordinate 69,603 downwards.
GCGGCGCGACGGCAACCGGATCCTCTACACGCTCGTCGAGGAGCGGCTGGCCGCCTCCGTCGGGCGGTTCCTCAGCATGGTGTGCCCGGAGCAGATCGTGCTCCGGCACCAGCGGCGCAAGAACGAATCGGGGGAGAGCGCGCAATGATCGGTCCGAAGATCGCGAGTGTCATCGAGCGTCGGCTGCTCGTGAACTACCGGGTCGACCCCGAGGTGGCGGCGCGGCAGCTGCCGGCGGGGATGCGGCCGCAGCTCGTGGGCGGCTGGGCCGTCGCCGGGATCTGCCTGCTGCGGCTCGGGGACACCCGGCCGCGCTGGGCCCCCGCCGGCACGGGCGTGCGCAGCGAGAACGCCGCGCACCGGATCTCCGTCGAGTGGGACGGCCCCGACGGGGTCGAGGCGGGGGTCTGGATTCCGCGGCGCGACAGCGGCTCGCGGCTCAACGTCCTCGCAGGCGGTCGACTGTTCCCCGGAGCGCACGGGTCCGCCGTCTTCGACGTACGGGAGAGCCAGCAGGAGATCGGGGTCGGGTACGAGACCAAGGACGCCTCCACCCGCGTACGGGTCGTCGCCCGGGTCACGGACGAACTGCGCGGGAGCCGGCTGTTCGGCGACCTGGCCGAGGCCTCCGCTTTCTTCCGGCAGGGCGCCCGCGGCTACTCGCCCGGGCGCGCCGAGGGCCGGTTCGACGGCATGCAGCTACACACGGACGCGTGGCGGGTGGAGGCCACCGAGGTCACCCGGGCCGAATCCTCCTTCTTCGAGGACCCCGAGCGCTTCCCGCCGGGCACGGTCCACTTCGACTGCGCTCTGCTGATGCGCGACGTGCCCGTGGAGTGGCACCCGTTGGACTCCACCGCGAGCGTGGGGTGCGCCGCGCCGGCCGCCTGAAAGCGGTTGGCGTCCGGGGGTGGCCAGCTGATCATGGTGCGGGGCGGCGGTGACCGCGCGGCCCGGACGTGACGGCGGAGTGTGGGGGAGCAGCCATGTGGAGCGGTGACGAGCTGGATCTGGACGCCTATCTGGCGCGGATCGGGTACGGGAACGGCAGCGGGAACGGCAGCGGCGGCAGCAGCGGGGAACTACGGCCGGACCTGCGGACGTTGTACGAAGTGCACCGGGCCCACACCGGTGCGATCACCTTCGAGAGCCTGGACGTGCTGTTCGGCCGCCCTGTCGAGCTGGACGTCAAGAGCATCGAGGACAAGCTCGTGCACGCCCGCCGCGGCGGCTACTGCTACGAGCAGAACTCGCTGCTGGCCGCCGCCCTGGAACGGATCGGCTTCGAGGTCTCCGGGCGCGGCGCCCGCAACCGCACCCGCGGGGACGCCCTGCTCGCGGTGACGCATGCCGTCCTCGTCGTCACGGTCGACGGCGAACCGTGGCTCTGCGATGCCGGGTTCGGCTACCAGGGCCCCCGCGAACCGATCCCGCTGGCGCGCCCCGGTGTTGAGGTGCGACAAGGGGAGTGGACCTTCCGCGTCCGCGAGGAGGAAGGCGGAGTCTTCGCGCTGGCCGCGCTGCGCGAGGGGAGCTGGCGGGACCTGTACGCCTTCTCTCCGCAGCCCTACCACCCCGTCGACTACGTCGTGCTGAACCACTACAGCTCCTCCCACCCCCGGTCCTCCTTCGTGGGGCGGGCCGTCGTCCAGTACCCGGGCGGCGCCGTCCGGCTGGCCCTCGTGGGGCGGGAGTTGACCCGGCTGTACCCCGACGGGCGGGTCACGCGGGAAGACGTCGCCTCCGAGGGACTGCTCGATCTGCTCGACCGGGAGTTCGGGTTTCGGCTGTCCGAGCGGGACGCGGCGGAACTGCTGCGGATCCAACGCGCCGGGGACTGACCCGGGCCCCGCCGGGACCGTACGATGGCGCAGTGCTGGTCAAGTGGATTCGCTGCACGGTGACGGACCGACGCGGGTTCGAGCGTGGGCAGCGCAAATGGGCGGGGCTGCCGGGAGAACCGGGATTCCGGGGACAGGGCGGCGGCTGGAGCCGAGGCCGGCAGGGGGTGGCGCATGTCTTCGCGTTCTGGGAGAGCCGCTCCTTCTACGACTCCTTCATGGCCCGGTCGCACGACAGGCTGGCCGCCTCCCAGAACGGCACCTACACCGACGCGCGCGTCACACTCTTCGACCACCGCTTCGACGTGAAGACCGGCTTCGAGCCGCGCTTCACCGACGCCGATGTGGTCAGGGTGGCCCACACCCGCGTGCGCGAGGGCCGCGTGGACCACTTCGCCCTCATGCAGGAGAAGGTGTGGAACCCGGCCATGGCGGGCTCACCCGGCATGGTCCGGGGCCTGTTCGGGGAGGCGCCGGGCCGGGAGTTCCTGGTGCTGTCGATGTGGCACGCTGCGGCCGAGCACGGCAAGTACCGGCAGGAACGGGTCGAGCGGCTCTCGCTGCGCGCCCAGATCCAGGCCGACGTCGAAGCCCTCACCGGAGACGTCGTCGACCTCGAACCCGCCTGGACGGTATGACCGTAAGACCATCACCGCGCCGACCGGCGTGCCCGGTGGGTCCGTCCGTGCGCGGCCGAATAGGGTCGGGGAATGGCACGACCACGGCGCATCGTCCTTGTCCGGCACGGGGAATCGGAGGGAAACGCCGACGACTCGGTGTACGAGAGGGAGCCCGACCATGCCCTGCGGCTGACCCGCACCGGGCGCGAGCAGGCCGCGGACGTCGGCGTACGGCTGCGCGAGCTCTTCGGCGACGAGCACATCAGCGCGTACGTCTCCCCGTACCGCCGGACCCTGCAGACCTTCCGGGAGCTGCGGCTGGACCCGACGCGGGTGCGGATGCGCGAGGAGCCCCGGCTGCGAGAGCAGGACTGGGGGAACTGGCAGGAACGCGAGGACGTACGGCTGCAGAAGGCGTACCGGGACGCGTACGGTCACTTCTTCTACCGCTTCGCGCAGGGCGAGTCGGGGGCCGACGTGTACGACCGGGTCGGGTCCTTCCTGGAGAGCCTCTACCGCAGCTTCGAGGCCCCGGACCATCCGGAGAACGTGCTCCTCGTGACGCACGGACTGACGATGCGGCTGTTCTGCATGCGCTGGTTCCACTGGTCGGTGGCCGAGTTCGAGGCCCTGTCCAACCCCGGAAACGGCGAATTCCGGATGCTTCTGCTGGGCTCGGACGGCCGGTACCGGATGGACCGCCCGTTTGAGCGGTGGACCACACCCGAGCCTTATGACCTGGACGGCTAAAGTGACGCGGGATGACCGCTGACTCCTCTCCCGAAAGGCGCTACGCACGCGCCATGGCCAGCCTCCGCGGGCTGGCCCTGGGTGACGCCCTGGGCTCCCAGTACTTCGTCCCCGTGAACTACCCGCTGCTCAAGCAGCGCGAGCTGCCCGCCGCTACCGACCCGTGGCAGTGGACCGACGACACCGAGATGGCCTGCTCGGTGGTGGCCGTGCTCGCCGAGCACGGGCGCATCGACCAGGACGCCCTGGCCTCCTCCTTCGCCCACCACCACGACTTCGACCGGGGCTACGGCCCCGCCGTGAACCGGATGCTGCGCCTGATCCGCGAAGGCGCGGACTGGCGGACGCTGGCGGCGGAGCTGTTCAACGGGCAGGGCTCGTGGGGCAACGGCGCGGCCATGCGGGTCGCCCCGCTGGGCGCCTGGTACGCGGACGACCCCGAGCAGGCCACCCACCAGGCGGAGATCTCCGCCTACACCACGCACCAGCACCGCGAGGCGGTGTGCGGCGCGATGGCCGTCGCGGCGGCGGCAGCGCTCGCGGCGGCCCCGACGGGCCCGCCGAAGGCCGCCGACCTGCTGGACGGTGTGATCGCGCTGGTGCCGCGCAGCGCTGTGGGAGCCGGGCTGCGGCGGGCGCGGGACATGCTGGACTACGGCGACGCGACCACCGTCGCAGCGGTACTGGGCTGTGGGCGGCGCACCAGCGCCCACGACACCGTGCCGTTCGCCCTGTGGTCGGCGGCGCGGTCGCTGGACGACTACGAGCAGGCGTTCTGGACCACCGCCAAGGTGGGCGGGGACGTGGACACGACCTGCGCGATCGTGGGCGGTGTACTGGGGGCGCGCGGGGACGCGGTGCTGCCGGCCACCTGGCTGTCGCGGACCGAGGCCCTCCCGGCCTGGCTGCCGGAGGCGGCGCGGTAGCGCGGTCTGCGCCGGTCTGTACCCCTCCGTTTGTCACGGTCCTGCCACAGGGCCCTTTTGAGCCTGTTCAAAACTGCATGTCACCGGCCTACTCTGTCCGCTTCGCCGCCCCACCAGATCATCGTGGGCGGCCGCAGGGGAGGGGAACCCGATGGCAGAGACCACCGACAGAGCCGACGACGGCGTTAACGACGGAGCCGACGACGGCGCGGCGAAGGCCGCGGACGCCGTGGCAGGGAGCGCCGCCGCCGGGACAGCGGCGGGGCAGGCTCCGGTTGCGGAGACGGCCAAGGGCGGAGCCACCGGCCTGCCGAGCCGACCCGCCGCGGGGGCGGGGGCCGGCGCAGGATCCGCGCCGCCGCCGCCGACGCCCACGCCACCGGTGGCCGCGCCGCCCGGCTGGGATCCCAAGGCCTGGCAGATCTACCAGGCGCGCCAGCGCCGGGCCCGGTCCGGAGCCTGGTCCCTCGCGCCGCTGTCCTGGGCCGAGGCCGCCCGCCCCGGCGACACGGGACCCGTCGGCAGCGCCGTCCTGGCCGCCACCGCCGCCTCGGGTCTCGCCGCCGCGCTGCTGCTCGCCGACGGGCTGGGCTCCGGCCTGCTGATCGCGGCGGTGCCCGCGATGCTCGGCGCGTACGCCGCCGCCCGCACGGCTCGGCGTACCGCCCGCCCGTGGACCGTGGTGTGGGCGCTCGGCTGTGTCGCGCTGCTGGCCGTGCCCGCCCTGCGCGACTCGGGCTGGCCCGCCACCCTGGCGGTGCTGGCCGCCGTACTGACGGGCGCCCTGGCCCTGCACGGGGGCCGTAGTTGGCCCGGAATCCTGCTCAGCCCGATCGGGTTCGTCGACTCCGCCGTACTCGGCGTGCGCTGGGCCTGGACCGGCATGCGGTCGCGCGGCGGCGGTGTGCCCCGGGACCGCTGGCTGCCCGTGCTCAAGGCCGTGGTGGTGGCCGCTGTCCTGCTGGTCCTCTTCGGCACGCTCTTCGCGTCCGCCGACGCCGCCTTCGCGGACCTGGTCAGCGGACTGACGCCCGAGATCAGCGCCGCGGACGGGCCGCTGCGCTTCCTGCTCTTCCTCATCGGGGCCCTCGTCGCGCTCGCCGTCGCCCGCACCGCGGCGGCGCCCTCGCGCTGGGACCGCATCGAGGTGGCCCCCGGCAAGCCGCGCTCGCGCGTCGAATGGGCCCTGCCGCTCATCGTGCTGAACCTGCTCTTCGCCGGCTTCAACGCCGTCCAGCTCGCCGTGCTCTTCGGCGGCTACGAGAAGGTCCTGGCCAGCACCGGTCTCACCTACGCCGAGTACGCCCGCCAGGGCTTCTGGCAGCTGCTCTGGGCCACGCTGCTCGTGCTCGTCGTCATCGCCCTCGCCCTGCGCTGGGCCCCGCGCGCCGGAGCCGGCGACCGGCGGCTGGTCCGGGCGGTCCTCGGCACCCTGTGCGTACTCACCCTGGTGGTGGTCGCCTCCGCGCTGCGCCGCATGGACCTCTACGTGGACGCCTACGGGCTGACCCGCCTACGGGTGTCCGTGGCCGGCATGGAGCTGTGGCTCGGGCTGGTCATCGTACTGATCACCGCCGCCGGTGCGTTCGGTGCACGGTGGCTGCCCCGTGCGATCGCGGCGAGCGCCGTGGCCGCCGTACTGGCCTTCGGGCTGCTGTCCCCGGACGGGCTGATCGCGGAGAACAACGTCACCCGCTACGAGCAGGACGGCAAGATCGATCTCGCTTACCTCCATGCCCTGTCGGCGGACGCGGCGCCCGCCCTGGACCGGCTGCCGGAGCCCCAGCGCTCCTGCGCCCTGATCGACATCAACAACGACCTGGCGCACGACGGTGACAAGCCTTGGTACGCCATCAGCCTCGGCGAGTACCGGGCCCGGCAGATCCTGCGCGATCGCCCGGTGAAGGCCTCGTTCGTCGAGTGCCGCAAGCTCGGAGCCTTCGGGACCCGCGTCGAGTACTAGTACGGGTACGGGTCAGGTCGGGGCGGGTCGTACGAGGATCCGGGCGCGGGGAGCATCCGCGCGCCCGGACCCTCGTGATGGTCGTACGGGTATCCGAGCTCAGGCCGCCGGACCGGCCTGCGCGACGGCTCCGTTGAGGGCCTCCAGGTCGCTCTTGCGGACCCGGATCACCAGCAGCGCGGTGACCAGGGCGATCCCCGCCATGGCCACAGCCGCAGTGAACGCGGTGGACATGCCGTGGGTGAGGACGATGTCCCCCCAGGGGTCGGGCAGCCGTCCGGTCTCCTTGAAGACGGCCAACTGGCCCGGCTCGGCCTGCGCCACGAAGGCCGGCACCTGCCGGTCGGCCTCGGTGCGCGCGGCCGTGCCGAAGACGGTGACCAGGATGGACAGGCCCAGCGAGCCGCCGACCTGCTGGCTGGCGTTGAGCAGCCCGGAGGCCGCGCCGGCTTCGTTCGTGGCCACCCCGGAGACGGCCGTGAGGGTGAGGGTGACGAAGTTGAGGCCCATGCCGAAGCCGAACAGCAGCATCGGGCCCAGCACCCCGGCGACGTACGAGCTGTCGGTGCGCAGGAAGGTGAGCCAGATGAGCCCGGCACCGGTGAAGGCGGATCCGGTGATCATGAACGGTTTGGGGCCGAAGCGCGGCAGGAAGCGCTGCGAGAGGGCGGCAGCGCCCACGATGGCCACCGTCGTGGGCAGGAAGCCGAGCCCGGAGCGGATCGGGGAGAAGCCGAGCACGTTCTGCACGAACTGGACGATGAAGAAGAACATGCCGAACATCGCGGCGGCGAGGCTGAGCATGATCAGGTAGGTGCCGGCGCGGTTGCGGTCGGCGAACATCCGCAGTGGGGTGATCGGTTCGCGGGCCCGGGACTCGATGACGACGAAAGCGCCGAGCAGGACGATCGCCGCGCCGAACGAGCCGAGGGTCAGGCCGTCGCGCCAGCCGTCCTCGGACGCGCGGATGAACCCGTAGACGAGCGAGGCCATACCGCCGGTGGAAGTGAGCGCTCCGGCGATGTCGAAGCGGCCGGGGTGGCGCTCGGACTCGCCGATGTAGAGCGGGGTGAGGACGGCTATCAGCAGGCCGATCGGCACGTTGACGAAGAGGACCCAACGCCAGTCGAGCCACTCGGTGAGCATGCCGCCCGCCAGCAGGCCGATAGCGCCGCCGCCCGCCGAGACGGCGGCGAACACCCCGAAGGCGCGGTTGCGTTCGGGGCCCTCGGCGAAGGTCGTGGTGATGAGGGCGAGCGAGGTCGGCGAGGCGATCGCGCCGCCGATCCCCTGGAGGGCGCGGGCGGCGAGCAGTTGCCAGGGCTCCTGGGCGAAGCCGCCGAGGAGGGAGGCCAGGGTGAAGAGCAGGATTCCGGTCAGGAACACGCGACGTCGGCCCAGGATGTCGCCGGCCCGGCCGCCGAGCAGCAGCAGGCCGCCGAAGGCCAGGGTGTAGGCGCTGATCACCCAGGACAGGTCGGTCGTGGAGAAGGCCAGGTCGGTCTGGATGTGCGGGAGCGCGATGTTCACGATCGTCGCGTCGAGGACGACCATGAGCTGGCAGGCGGCGATGACGGCGAGCGCCACTCCGGTGCGCCCTTCGCGGTGGGCCGCACCGGGAGTTCGGGGCTTGGAGAGTTGAGGAGTTGTCACTGAGGATCCCCCCCAAAGTGAAATAGTGAACGCACTCGTTCACTGCGGATCCACCGTAGGAGTGAGCCTTAGTGAACGCAAGCGTTCACTAAGGCTGAAAATACGTGCGAGGGACGCACGAGCCGGTCGGAGGTCGCAAGGATGGTGGGTTCGCGCTGGTCGGCGGCGTCGCCGGGGCGCAGGCGGGGGTCGGAACTCGAACGGGCGATTCTCGACGCCGCGTTGGAACAGCTGAGCACCGTTGGCTGGAACGCGCTCACCATGGAAGGTGTGGCGGCCGGTGCGCACACCGGCAAGGCGGCGCTGTACCGGCGCTGGCCCGCGAAGCCCGACCTGGTGGCCGACGCGCTGCGCACCGCGCTGCCGCCGCTGGGCGAGATCGGGGACCTCGGCTCGATCCGCGAGGACTTGTACGAGCTGTGCGTGCGGATGCGGGACGTGATGCATTCCAGGGCCGGACAGGCCTTGCGGGCGGTCCTTCACGAGTGCGACCAGACGCAGGCGGACCGGTTCCACGGGATCATCCGGGCCGGGCTGCACGAACCGGCCCACTGCTTGATCCGGGCGCTTGTGCAGCGGGGGATCGAGCGGGGCGACGTCCGGTCGGAGGCGACCGGTCCGCTCGTCGTGGACGTCATTCCGGCGATGATGATGTATCGCGCGAAGATGTGCGGCAGCGAATGGACTGAAGCGGATATCGCGGAGATGATCGACGAGGTGATGGTGCCCCTGCTCCGCTCGTGACCCGGTGCGGCACATCGGTGACGGGGGCGGGGTGTGCAGGCGGCGCGGGGCGGCGTACCCTTGCTGGCGCCATGCCGTACGAAGCACCCACCCACACCGTCGAGCGCTCCCTCCGTGCAACCACCGGCGCCAAGGTCATCGCCGGGGTCGACGAAGTCGGACGAGGGGCCTGGGCCGGTCCCGTCACCGTGTGTGCGGCGATCACCGGTCTGCGCCGGCCGCCCGACGGGCTGACCGACTCGAAACTACTCACCCCCAAGCGACGCGACGCGCTCCTCGATGTCCTGGAGAGCTGGGTCACCGCGTACGCGCTGGGGCACGCCTCCCCGGAGGAGATCGACGCACTCGGGATGACCGCGGCCCTGCGGCTCGCCGCGGAGCGCGCGCTGGAGGCGCTGCCGGTCCGGCCCGACGCGGTGATCCTCGACGGCAAGCACGACTATCTCGGCCGGCCCTGGCAGGTCCGTACGGTGATCAAGGGCGACCAGTCCTGCATTTCCGTTGCCGCGGCTTCGGTGATCGCCAAGGTCCGGCGCGACCGGATGATGGCGGAAATCGGCGGACAGGGCGGCGGAATTGAGGATTTCGCTTTCGCCGCCAACGCCGGATATCCCTCGCCAGTGCACCGGGCGGTGCTGGAGGAACGGGGTCCGACCTCGTACCACCGGCTCTCGTGGTCCTACCTCGACGCGCTGCCGCGCTGGCGCCACCTCAAGAAGGTGCGGCGCAGCGAGGAGTCGATGGAACTGGAAATCGGAGGCCAGCTCGGCTTCGATTTCTGATCGCACCCATGTGCCGCCTGCCGGTACGTTTCGTACCGGTGTTTGATAGATGTCAACTCATGCCTCTCACCCCCGCCCCCGAGGAGCCTCAGATTCACGAGAGTGCCCAGGGTCCCCGCGTGACGCCGGCCGCGAGCCGCACCGCGCAGACCCCCCGCCCCGTACCTGGTCCGCGTCCCGCCGCCGTCCCGCGGCCCGGGCGCCCCGGTCCCTCCCCCGCAGCGGCAAGCCGCGCGGGTGGTACCCCCATGCCCACACCGCCCGCGCAGCGTGCTCCGCAGGCCACCGCCGGGCCCGCTCCGGCGGCCCCCACCGCGCCGTCCGTCTCCGCGGCGGTGCCGCAGGTCCAGCTGATCCCGGCCTCCGCCGAGGGTGCGCTGGACGCGGCCGAGGAGGCCGTGGACCTGCTGCTCGACACCGGGCGCGCGCCCGGCGACATCCTGGTCCTCACCACCGGCGACGCGCACCCGTGGGCCGCGCACGAGCTGTCCTTCGGCGAGGCCGCGTACTGGGCCCTGCACGATGCCGGGGACGACGTGTTCTACGCGGACGCCGCGCAGGTCCAGCGCGCCGCGGTCCGTCCCGTCGTGGTCTTCGCGGCCAACGGCGGACCGGTCGACGCGGCCGCCGGCGCTCTGCCGGTCGCGCTCGCGCGAGCCGGTGCGCTGCTGATCGTGTGCGGTGACCCCAAGCAGGTCAACTCCTTGCTGGGTGCGGGCGTCTGACGCCCCGTTCCCGGCGCGGGCGAGGAGTGGGGCGGGCGCGCAGCCGGTCCCGCTGAAGTCCGAGGCCTGACCCGACCGTACGCCCGAATCCGGGTGTACGGCCGTTGGGCATGCCCGGGTGTGGGCGCTGTGGGGGTACGGATGCTGCGGCCGGTGGTCGGGGCCCCGGTTGAAGAGGCCCGGTCGGCTCGGTGGTTCGGTCGGCTCGGTTGGTTCGGTCGCTCGGCTCGGTCGGCTCGTCAGCTGGTCGGCGGAGGCGTCAGCGTGCCGCGGTGCGCCGCAGGGCCTCGGTCGCACCGCCGCCGGCGTGCAGCGCGAGCGGGGCGAACTCCGTCACCACGTCGCCGAGGCGCTCCGGCCGCGATTCCGAGCTGGGCCGCCGGCCGCCGCGCCCCTCGCCCAGCACCTGCCAGCCGCCGCGGGTCAGGGTGATGTAGGCGCCGCAGCGCAGCCCGTGCAGGGTGCAGGCGTCCCGCAGTCCCCACATCCAGGCCCCGTCGTCCTCGGTCCAAAGCTCGTCGCCCTCGCGGCAGTGCATCAGCACCACCGTCCGCACCGGCGTCCGCCGACGCAAGTCGTGCGGGATGACCCGGCGCAGGCGGGAGAGCAGCGCGTTGCGGTAGTCCCAGCCGTCGGCCGACGCCGTGCGCTGCGTGAAGGAGGCGCTCGCGACGAGCTGTTCCTCCGGTCCGAGGACGGCGAGCACCACGGTGGACGGCACGGGGCTGTGCCGGGAGTGCAGACCGCTGACGACCTCCCGCGGGTTGCGCAGCAGGGGAATCCCGGCCGCGGTCCACTCGGCGGGTTCCAGCAGTCTGCCGTGCCGGCTGGTGCCACCGGTGGCCATGGCCAGGGACGCGGTCGAGGGCGGGGCGAATCCGAAGGTCACGGTCCTCCCTTCGGGTACACGCCCGCGGACGGGCACGGCTGGCTGAGGGCGCGCCGCAGCGCGGCCCAGGAGGGTGCCGACGAGCCGAGCGGGAGCACTCCGATTCTCGCGTGGCTGTTGAGCATGCGGCAACGAGCAATTGGCGCCGCCGACCGGAATTCGCCGGTATGCCGTTCATATCCTTGCCCCGCCACGCCGTTGATGACGCATCGGGCTACGGCTGGAGCGCCAGTACCAGCGGGAACACCCCCTTCGCGCCCGCCCGACGCAGGAGCCTGGCGGCCACGGCGAGGGTCCACCCGCTTTCCGCCCGGTCATCCACGAGGAGAACCGGACCCGCTGCCTCTGCGAGTGTCGCAGCGAGGGCCGGGGGAACGGTCAACGCCTGGTGGAGGCCGCGCACCCGCTGGGCGCTGTTCGAGGAGGGCAGCCCGAACTCCGGCGCCTGGTCCGTGTACGCGAGCGCCCCGAGCAGCGGCATCCGTCCGACCTCCGCGATCCGCGCGGCCAGCGAACCGACCAGCTGGGGACGGCTGCGCGAGGGCAGCGCGACCACACCGACCGGCCGGCCGGGCGCGTCCGGGGCCCCGGACGCCCAGCCGCCCGGCCCCCGTGCCCAGTCCGCCAGCACGGCCACCACGGCCTGCGCGACATCGTCCGCGATCGGCTGGTCGGAAGCCTGCGGCGCGAGCATCGGCCGCAGCCGGTTGCCCCAGCCGATGTCGGAGAGCCGGCCCAGCGCCCGCCCGGTGAAGGCCTGTTCGCCCACCGGGATCTTGCCCTTGAGGTCCACGCCGACCGCGGCCAGTCCCGTCGGCCACATCTTGCGCGGCTCCAGCTCCACCCCGGGCCGGCCCAGCTCCCCGCGGGCGGTGTCCAGCGCGGTGGAGGAGACCTCCGCCGTGAACCGGGCCCCGGCGCAGTTGTCGCAGCGGCCGCACGGTGCGGCCTCCTCGTCGTCGAGCTGACGGCGCAGGAACTCCATGCGGCACCCGGTGGCCGCCGCGTAGTCCCGCATCGCCTGCTGCTCGGCGGCCCGCTGCCGGGCCACCCAGGCGTATCGCTCGGTGTCGTACGCCCACGGCTCGCCGGTGGAGGTCCAGCCGCCCTTCACCCGGTGCACCGCGCCGTCCACGTCGAGGACCTTGAGCATGGTCTCCAGCCGGGTGCGGCGCAGGTCGACCAGCGGCTCCAGAGCGGGCAGCGACAGCGGCCGGCCCGCCTGGGCCAGGACTTCCAGGGTGCGGCGCACCTGCTGCTCCGGCGGGAACGCCACCGAGGCGAAGTACTGCCAGATCGCCTCGTCCTCGCGGCCGGGCAGCAGCAGCACCTCCGCGTGCTCCACACCACGGCCGGCGCGGCCGACCTGCTGGTAGTAGGCGATGGGGGAGGAGGGCGAGCCCAGGTGCACCACGAAGCCGAGGTCGGGCTTGTCGAAGCCCATGCCCAGCGCGGACGTGGCCACCAGGGCCTTGACACGGTTGGCCTGGAGGTCGTTCTCGGCCTGCTCGCGGTCGGCGTTCTCGGTCTTGCCGGTGTACGAGGAGACCGTGTGCCCGCGGTGTCGCAGGTACGCGGTGACCTCCTCGGCGGCGGCGACCGTCAGCGTGTAGATGATCCCCGAACCGGGCAGCTCGGCGAGGTGGTCGGCGAGCCAGGCCAGCCGGTGCGCCGCGTCGGGCAGCGTCAGCACCGCGAGGCTCAGGCTCTCCCGGTCCAAGGCGCCGCGGAGCACCAGGGCGTCCGTGCCGGCCCCGGTGCCCAGCTGCTCGGCGACGTCCGCGGTCACGCGGGCATTCGCCGTGGCGGTCGTGGCCAGCACCGGGACGCCCGGCGGAAGATCGGCCAGCATGGTGCGCAGGCGCCGGTAGTCCGGGCGGAAGTCGTGCCCCCAGTCGGAGATGCAGTGGGCCTCGTCCACCACGAGCAGGCCGGTGGCGGCGGAGAGCTTGGGGAGCACCTGGTCGCGGAAATCGGGATTGTTGAGCCGCTCCGGACTCACCAGCAGGACATCCACGTCGCCCGCGGCGATCTCGGCCTGAATTCCCTCCCATTCCTCGGGATTGGCCGAATTGATGGTGCGGGCGCGGATACCCGCCCGGGCCGCGGCTTCGACCTGATTTCGCATCAGCGCGAGCAGCGGGGAGACGATCACGGTGGGGCCGGCGCCGCTCGCCCGCAGCAGCGAGGTGGCGACGAAGTACACCGCGGACTTGCCCCAGCCGGTGCGCTGCACCACCAGGGCGCGCCGCTTGTCCGCGACGAGGGCTTCGATCGCCCGCCACTGGTCCTCGCGCAGCCGGGCGGTGCCCGTGGGGTCGCCCACGAGACGGGCCAGTACGGAGTCGGCCGAGGACCTCAGGTCTGCGTTCATGCCCCCATGCAACCCGATGCCTCTGACAAAGCGCCAATGCCGCTCGCGGCCTGTGGATGTTGAATACCGCAACGATTCGGGAGTTATCCACAGGGGTTTTCGGATCGGATCTTGCGCGGGACCGTCGGGGCATGACGAACAACCACGAAGCACGCACCCCGTCCGGACGGCCTGCCGTCAGCCCCTCCGGATCCCCCGACGACCCCCGGATCACCCTGCGCAGCCCGGCCGAGCTGGCCGACGCGCTGCCCTACATGCTCGGCTTCCACCCGACCGACTCCCTCGTCATGGTCGCCGTGCACGGCGAGGGCGGGCGCTTCGGCGGCCGTCTCCGCGTCGGCATCCCGACCGACACGGCGGAGTGGGAGGACATCGCCCGGCAGGCCGCCGAGTGCCTGGTCCGCGGCAGTGAGCGGCGCGGAGACAAGCCCGACGGCATCGTCGTCTACCTCTGCCAGGACCCCTGCGGCGAGGAGAGCGGGCAACGGGTGATGACCCGGCTGCGCCCGCTCGCCCAGCGGATCCGGCTGGCCTGTGGAGCACTGGACGTGCCCGTGCTGGAGGCCCTGTGCCTCTCCGGCGGGCGGTACTGGTCCTACTGCTGCCCCGATGAGCGCTGCTGCCCGGCCGAGGGCAACGCCCTGGCAGCGCCCGGAACCTCGGTGATGGCCGCGGCGGCCACCTTCGCCGGGCTTCAGGTCCGGGGCTCGCTCCGGCAGATCGAGGGGCGGCTGACACCGATGCCCGGCCGGGCGGCCGCGGAGATGGAGCGGGCTCTGGACCGCGCGGCCGCCGCACTGGTGCCGAAGATCCTCGACGGGGCCACCCGGGAGGAGGTGGGCGCCGAGACCGTCACGCTGGCCCGGGCCCTGATGCAGCGCATGACCCTCGCCCCGCCCGTCGAGGGCGGGCCCGGCGCCGACGACTGGGACGACGCGCTGCTCGGGCACGACGAAGCCGCCTCGCTGATCCTCGGGCTGCAGGACCGCGAGATCCGGGACATCGCCGCCGAGTGGATGGAGGACGAGGAAGCAGCACCCGCCCTGCGCCTGTGGCGGGCCCTGGCCCGGCGCTGCGTGGGGGCCTACGGGGAGCATGCCGCGGCCCCGCTCACCCTGGCCGGCTGGGTGTTGTGGTCCACCGGGGACGAGCCGACCGCCCGGATCGCGCTCAGCCTGGCGCTGCGGGCCGACTCCGAGTACCGGTTCGCCCAGCTCCTCCACCACGCCTGCAACGAGGGCATCGACCCCGAGGGGCTGCGGCACTGCCTGCGCGAGGAGCGGCGCCGCCGGGAGCCGCGGCGCAAGCGCCCGACGGCCGGCACCCGCCCGCCGGGCCGCCGAGTCCGCACGGCCCGCCGCGAGTCCCGCCGCACCGCGGGGAGCGACCAGTGAGCCGGGGCCGGCGCGGCCCCGCCTGGCGGCTGCGCCGTGCGGTGGGCGCCGCGCTCGGCCGAAGGCTCCCACCCGGGCGGGCGCAGGGGCCGCCGGGGCCCGTGACCCGGGCGGGGGTGGGGGCGTTGCGCTGGGGGGCGGTGAGGGCCCGGCCGCGCCGCCGCCCAGCCGAACCGACCGGAGCGCAGACAAGGCGACGCATGTCTCACCCCGTACCCCCCGCCCGTGTACCTCCCTCCCGCAGGTCCGACCTGCCGCCCGTGCACGGCGCCGTGATCTGTCTCGCCGCGCCCTGCCTGGTCATCTCTCCGGAGCACGGTCAGCTCACCGGGCGGGGGATCGACGGGATCTACCGCTCCGGCCGTCGGCTGCTCTCCCGCTGTGTGCTGCGCGTCGGCGGCCGGGATCCGGTCGCCGTCCAGGGGCGCAGCCTCGGCGCCGACCGGGCCTCCTTCACCGCCACGGTGCGCACCGGAGCGGAGGCCGGCCCCGATCCCGATGTCGGCGTCGAGCGGGTCCGGCACGCGGACGGAACCGAGCGGATCACCCTGCGCAGCTTCACGGCCCGGCCGCTGCGGCTGCCCGTGGAGGTCTCGCTCGGCACCGACCTCGCGGAGCTGGCCGACGTGGCGGCCGGGCGGGCGGGGCCGGAGCTGCCCGCCGGGGTGCATGCCGCCGGGCTGCGCTGGAGCACCGGCCGGGAGCAGGCCGTCACCTCGGCCGAGCCGCCGCCGGACGACGCGCTCGCCTCGGCCGGGCTGCTGCGCTGGGAGCTCGAACTGGCACCCGGCGAGTCCCGCACGATCGAGCTGCGGACCACGCGGGGCCGCAGTGCGCGGGCCCCCGCCGGGCAGGTGGCCAACCCGCTGGCCGATGCCCGCGCCGAGGGTGACGACCCGAGGGCCGAAGCGTGGTTCCGGACCAGTGTCGACGACCTCGGTGCGCTGCTGCTGAGGGACCTGCGGGAGCCGGCCGACGCCTACGCGGCGGCCGGGGTGCCGTGGCGCCTCGGCCTGGCCCCAGCGGAATCGCTGTGGGCCGCCCGGATGGCGCTGCCGCTCGGCACCGGGCTCGCCGCGGCCACCCTGCGCACCCTCGCCCGGACCCAGACCGGCGGCCGGGGATCCGACGCGGGGAAGGTTCCGGGGCCGCTGCGCGGGGCGGGACCGCAGCTGCCGCCGAGCTGCACCGGGACCGAGGCGACGCTCGCCTTCCCGGCGGTGCTCGCCGAAGCCCGCCGATGGGGGATGCCCGAGGCGGAGGTGGCCGGGCTTCTCCCGGCCGCCGAGCGGTGCCTGGACTGGCTGCGGGGGGCCCTGGGGGCGGACGGGTTCCTGGCCGACCCCGATCCCGGGCCGCGCCGCTGCGAAACCCAGGCCCACGCCCACCGGGCCGCCCTGCTCGGCGCCGACCTGCTCGACGGGTGCGGCCGGCCCGGAGCCGAGGAGTGGCGGGAGTGGGCCGCCGAGCTGCGGGAGCGGTTCCGGGCCGGGTTCTGGGTCGACGGGCTGGACGGCGGCCGGCCCGCCGCGGCCCTGCACCCCGACGGGCGCCCGCTGCCCCGGCTGACGGGAGCCGCCGCGCA
This sequence comes from Streptomyces sp. NPDC060031, assembly GCF_042736805.1. Classification (NCBI taxonomy): domain Bacteria; kingdom Bacillati; phylum Actinomycetota; class Actinomycetes; order Kitasatosporales; family Streptomycetaceae; genus Streptomyces; species Streptomyces sp. NPDC060031. The sequence goes on along the minus strand of NZ_JBHWVM010000012.1, from coordinate 53,357 downwards.
CCTGCTGGACACCGGGCTGCTCGGCGGCGGCCGGCTCGCGCCGGGGCTGCTGGACCCGGTCCGTACCGAGCAGCTCGCGCGGCTGCTCGGGGCTCCCGCCATGGACTGTGGATGGGGGCTGCGGAGCATGGCGACCCGCGAGCCCGGGCACAACCCGTTCGGCCACCGCTCGGGTGCGGTACGGGCGTACGAGAGCGCCGTGGCGGTGGCCGGCCTGGCGCAGGCGGGCTTCGAGAAGGAGGCCGCCGGGCTGCTCCGCGGGCTGCTCGACGCGGCGGAGAGCTTCGGGTACCGGCTGCCGGAGATGTACGCGGCCGAGCAGCGCACCGCCGGCAGCGCCCCGCTCCCGCACCCGGCGGCCTGCCGCCCGGCGGCGGTCGCGGCCGCCGCGGGCGTCCACGTGCTGACGGCCCTCGCCGGGATCCGCCCCGACGCACCGGCCGGCACGGTCGCCCTCGCCCCGCTCCCGGGCGCCCCGCTCGGCGCGCTGCGGCTGTCGGGGCTGCGCGTCTCGGGTGAGCCCTTCGCCGTGCGGGTCAGCCGACTCGGCCTCGGCATGGTGGAGGAGGCGGCCGATGCGCTGCAACTGGGTGTCTAGGGCGGTGACCGGAGGGCTGGCACGGGCGGGGCTCGGTGATCTGATCGGCCGGGCGGGCCCCAGGTTGTATGCCGCCGCGTTCAGGATCACCAAAGCTCTGTTTATCGTCAGGCAGACGACTATGATCGCGGCATGTCGCCCTACGACCCGTCGGCCTTTCCGCCCTTCGCCGTCACCGTCGACCTGGTCGTGCTCACCGTTCGGCGCCACGCGCTCTGCGCGCTGGTCGTCCGGCGGGGTGAGCAGCCGTTCCAGGGGCGCTGGGCGCTGCCCGGAGGCTTCGTGCGCGGGGACGAGGACCTGGCGGCGGCCGCCGCGCGCGAGCTCTCCGAGGAGACCGGGCTGTGCGCGCACGACCCGGCGGAGCCCGGCGCGGGCAACGGGGCGCATCTCGAACAGCTGGCGACGTACGGCGACCCGAAGCGCGATCCGCGGATGCGCGTGGTCAGCGTGGCGCACCTGGTGCTGGCTCCGGACCTGCCCGCGCCCCGGGCCGGCGGCGACGCCAACAGCGCGCGCTGGGCCCCCGTCGACGAGGTCCTCGCCACTACCGACGGGGCGTCCGCAGGACTCGCCTTCGACCATGAGCGGATCCTCGCCGACGGAGTCGAGCGGGCCCGCTCGAAGATCGAGTACTCCTCCCTGGCCACCGCCTTCTGCCCGCCGGAGTTCACCGTCGGCGAGCTGCGCCGGGTCTACGAGGCCGTCTGGGGCGTCGCCCTCGACCCCCGCAACTTCCACCGCAAGGTCACCGGTACTCCCGGGTTCCTGGTGCCGGCCGGAGGGACGACGACCCGTCAGGGCGGCCGCCCCGCCCAGCTCTTCCGGGCCGGTGGCGCGACCCTGCTCAATCCGCCGATGCTGCGTCCGGAAGTCTGACGCTCCACCACCGACACGGGCGGACTCCCGAACCGCTTGCGTTAAAAATCGGACATATCGCGTTATCTTGTTTGCGGTATTCACACTGCCGCAGAGCGGTCTCACATCCCGCGAGAGAAGCGATGCTCCAGGCCATCGGACTCACCAGCACACCCCGTCGAGACCTCCCGCCCCTCGTGGACGACCTCACCTTCGAGGCCCGCCCGGGGCACGTGACCGCCCTCCTCGGTGAACCGGGCGCGGGCAAGACCACCGCACTGCGGCTCATGCTCGAGCTGGAACCGGGCCGCGGCGTCACCTACTTCCGCGGCCGGCCGCTGCACCGCATCCCGCACCCCGGCCGTGAGGTCGGTGTGCTGCTCGGCGACCTCCCCGGCAACCCGGCTCGGACCGTGCGCAACCAGCTGCGGATGCTGTGCGCCGCCGCGGGGGTGCCGGCTTCGCGGGCCGACACCATGCTGGAGGTCGTCGGCCTGGCGGGCCTGCGCGACCAGCGGCTCGGATCGCTGTCGCTCGGCATGGAGCGCCGGGTCGGGCTGGCCGCGGCGCTGCTCGCCGACCCCTGCACGCTGCTCCTGGACGAACCGGGCGCCGGGCTCACCCCCCGCGAGCGCGGCTGGCTGCACGCACTGCTGCGCGGCCACGCCGCACTGGGCGGCGCGGTGCTCTTCACCACCGACGACGCGAAGGAAGCCGCCCGCAGCGCCGACCGGGTCGTCAGCATCGAGGCGGGCCGGCTCGTCGCCGACCAGGACGCCGCGGAGTTCGCCCGCACCCGGCTGCGGCCGCGGGTGGCCGTGCGCACCCCGCACGCCGCCCGGCTCGCCGACGTGCTGGGCCGCGAGGCACGGGCCGCGCAGCGCGCGGTGGAGATCGTCGAAGAGAGCGGAAGCCGGCTGTCGGTGTACGGCAGCAACTGCGCCGAGGTCGGCGAGGCGGCCTTCCGGCACGGCGTCCTGGTCCACCAGCTCGCCGACGAGACCGGTGACGCCGGAGCGCCGCCTACGCTCCCGCGCGCCCGGGCCGAGGTCGGCGGCCGGGAAGAGGCCGGGGCCCCGGGCGGCAGCGGCGACGACAGCGGTGACAGCCGCCCCCGCCCCCGGCGGTCCGAGTCGGCGGTGCGCCGGGTCGGCGGTCCGCTCCGGCCGCTCCGCTACGAGCTGCACCGTGTCTTCGGCACCGCCACGCCCGCCCTCACCGCGGCCTTCGCGGTCGCCGTCTCCGTCGTCATCGCGCTGGTCCTCGCCCGCGCCGGCCAGACCCCGCAGAACCGGCTGCTCGCCGCCTGGCCGGAGCTGCTCCCACTGCCGCCCGCCGCCCTCGGCGCCGGGCTGCTCGGGGCGCTCGCCTTCGGCGAGGAGTACCGCTACCCCGCGCTCGCCGCCGACCGGGGAACCGTCCCGCGCCGGATGGGGCTGCTCACCGCCAAGCTGGGGGTCAGCGCCGCCCTCGCCCTGCTCCTCGGCGCCCTGGCCGTCGTCGCCGACGCCGCCGCCCTCGAGCTGGTCTTCGGCGGCGGCCCGCTGCGCTCCCCGGTGGAATGGGTCTCCCCGGTCGCGAGTTGGGCGGGGCTGCTCATCGGCTGTGCCTGGTCCGGGGTGCTGGCCTCCGGCGTCTTCCGGTCCGCGGCGGCGGGACTGGCCGCGGTGCTGGCCGTACCGGTGGCGGTCGTGCCGCTGGTGCGCAAGGCGCTCGACGGACCGTCTGCGTACCCGGTGGGCGGACTCGCCGCCCGGCTGCGCGGCGTGGCCTGGGCGCAGTGGCCGCCGGAGGCCGACCGCCTCGTGCTCGGCGCGCTGAGGGTGATGGCTCAACCCGTTGGCGCCGCGCTGGTGTTGTCGCTGATGGTCCTGTTGTGCGCCTATGGGTTCACAGGACTGCGCAGCAGGGTCCGTTGGTGATCATTCCGGCGCCGGAGATGTCCGCAATGAGGTCGTTGGCGTTCGTGTCGGGTGAAGCGGATCACAACTCCCCTTAAAAGGGCAGGTTTTTTACGATAAGTCGTCAATTGCGTAGGTGGCACCGATCACCCTTTCGTGTGCTTTTCACCAAAGACCTCAAGGGTCATCGAGGCACGACCGACAAAGGATTCGTGAGTACCCTTGCGCACACCATGATGACCGCCGCCCGCCACGCCGACTCCGGCATCGCCGGCCCGGGCGAACTCGACCGCTACCCCTACGCGGAGGCCCCCGGGACCGACCGTGTCGCAGTGCCCCACTGGGACGGAGGCGACGTCGAGTTGAGCCGGGTCGGCCGCCGCGCGGCCGGCAGCCGCGGCCGCGGACTGCACGGCCAACTCGTCCAGCAGCTCGGCCAGATGATCGTCTCCGGCGACCTCGGCGCGGACCGCCCGCTGGTCCCCGAGGAGATCGGCCAGCGCTTCGAGGTCTCCCGCACGGTCGTCCGCGAATCCCTCCGGGTCCTGGAGGCCAAGGGCCTCGTCAGCGCCCGGCCCAACGTCGGCACCCGGGTCCGCCCGGTCGCGGACTGGAACCTGCTCGACCCCGACATCATCGAGTGGCGGGCCTTCGGGCCCCAGCGCGACGAGCAGCGCCGCGAGCTGGGCGAGCTCCGCTGGACCATCGAGCCGCTCGCCGCCCGCCTCGCCGCCGGCCACGGCCGCCCCGACATCCAGCAGCGCCTTGCCGACATGGTCGAGATCATGGGCCACGCCCTCGGCCAGGGCGACTCCATCACCTTCGCGCGCGCCGACCACGAGTTCCACGCGCTGCTCATCCAGGTCGCGGGCAACCGCATGCTGGAGCACCTCTCCGGCATCGTCTCCTCCGCCCTCCAGGTCTCCGGCAGCCCCATCACCGCCTGTGACCGCCCCAGTGAGACCTCCGTCGCGCACCACGCACGCATGGTCGAGGCGCTCGCCGCCGGCGACGCGACGGGCGCCGAGAGTGCCATGCGCCAGCTCCTGACGGTGCATCCGGAGGTCGAGCGCGTGGTTCCCGCCCCGCGCGAGCACTGACGGGCGTACGCGCGGGGGCGCGGGGGTGCACCACCTGTCGCCGGGCCCGGTCGGGTCCGGCGACACCGGCGTCCGGCGCTCGGCAGCCCCTGTCGGCGGGAGCCGTCCGGCCCTCTCGGCCGGGCCTGTTCGGCCGCGTCGGACGCGGGGAGGACCGACGTCGGACCCGCCTGTGTGACCGTATGACCGGCATGGCCGCAAACGCGGTGTGATTCGGGCCACGAAGATTGGGCGTAACGCTCCGCGAGGTCACGCGATGACCTAAGAGGTGATGGCCGACGGAGGGAAGACAGCAGCCCTTGTGGGTGCTGTACAGCTCCCCGGCCCCTGCCCGCGCCCCCGGCCCATCCCCAGTCGGTGGTCGTCGGCTCCGGTCCAGCACCACCAGGCCCGGGGTCGGAAGCCGTTTCCATCGTTCCGAGAGGTTGTTCGTGTCGGCCAGCACATCCCGTACGCTCCCGCCGGAGATCGCCGAATCCGAGTCTGTGATGGCGCTCATCGAGCGGGGCAAGGCCGAGGGGCAGATCGCCGGCGATGACGTGCGTCGGGCCTTCGAGGCTGACCAGATTCCTGCGACCCAGTGGAAGAATGTTCTGCGCAGCCTCAACCAGATCCTCGAGGAAGAGGGTGTGACGCTGATGGTCAGTGCCGCGGAGTCGCCCAAGCGCACCACCCGCAAGAGCGTCGCAGCCAAGAGCCCCGCCAAGCGGACGGCCACCAAGACCGTGACGGCGAAGCAGACCGCGGCCGCTCCGTCCGCCGACACCCTGGCCGGCGCCGACACCACGGCCCCGGCGTCCGAGCCGCTGGCCCCGCAGGCCGCGGACGCTCTCGCGCAGGATCCCGGAACCGAGCCCGCCGCCAAGAAGACGGCGGCGAAGAAGACGGCAGCCAAGAAGACCGCACCCGCGAAGAAGACCGCGGCCAAGAAGACGGCGGCGAAGAAGACCACCGCCAAGAAGGACGCGGACGACGGCGACGAGGAGACCACCGACGAGGGTCCCGACGCCGCGAAGGCCGAAGCCGACGAGGAAGAGGAGGGCGGGGAGAACAAGGGCTTCGTCATCTCCGACGACGAGGACGACGCCCCCGCCCAGCAGGTCGTCGTGGCCGGCGCCACCGCCGACCCCGTCAAGGACTACCTCAAGCAGATCGGCAAGGTGCCGCTCCTCAACGCCGAGCAGGAGGTCGAGCTCGCCAAGCGGATCGAGGCGGGCCTGTTCGCCGAGGACAAGCTGGCCAACTCCGACAAGCTCGCGCCCAAGCTCAAGCGCGAGCTGGAGATCATCGCCGAGGACGGCCGCCGGGCCAAGAACCACCTGCTGGAGGCCAACCTCCGCCTCGTGGTCTCCCTGGCCAAGCGCTACACCGGCCGCGGCATGCTCTTCCTGGACCTGATCCAGGAGGGCAACCTCGGTCTGATCCGCGCGGTCGAGAAGTTCGACTACACCAAGGGCTACAAGTTCTCCACGTACGCAACCTGGTGGATCCGCCAGGCGATCACCCGCGCCATGGCCGACCAGGCCCGCACCATCCGCATCCCGGTGCACATGGTCGAGGTCATCAACAAGCTGGCGCGCGTCCAGCGCCAGATGCTCCAGGACCTGGGCCGCGAGCCCACCCCGGAGGAGCTGGCCAAGGAACTCGACATGACCCCGGAGAAGGTCATCGAGGTCCAGAAGTACGGCCGCGAGCCGATCTCCCTGCACACCCCGCTCGGCGAGGACGGCGACAGCGAGTTCGGCGACCTCATCGAGGACTCCGAGGCGGTCGTCCCGGCCGACGCCGTGAGCTTCACCCTCCTGCAGGAGCAGCTGCACTCGGTGCTCGACACCCTGAGCGAGCGCGAGGCGGGCGTGGTCTCGATGCGCTTCGGCCTCACGGACGGGCAGCCCAAGACCCTCGACGAGATCGGCAAGGTCTACGGAGTCACGCGCGAGCGCATCCGCCAGATCGAGTCCAAGACCATGTCGAAGCTGCGCCACCCGTCCCGTTCCCAGGTGCTGCGCGACTACCTGGACTGACCCGGACCGACCTGGACCGACCCGGACCGACCTGAACGGGCCGGGCCGGGTCCGGCCGGCGGTCATGTGGCTCGGCCCTGTGCCCGGTGGCCGTGCGCGGGTGCGCGCGACCACCGGGCATCCCACTCTGGGTGGAGCAATGCACACTCGGAGTCAGGAGGCCTCATGCGTCGTCCCTTTGCCCAGGTCCTGGCGGGCACGCTGACCCTGTTGGCGGGCACGGCGGTGGCGCCGCTGGCCGGCGCGCCGCAAGCCGCCGCGGACAGCGTGGTGATCGGCGGGAAGCCGGTGAAGGCGGCCGACAACCCCTGGGTGGTGGCCCTCGCGAGCCGTGACCGGTTCGGGGGTACGCGGGGCGGCCAGTTCTGCGGGGGCGTCGTCGTGGCCCCGACCAAGGTGCTGACCGCGGCCCACTGCCTGGGCCGCCAGGTGCTGGGCGGCCCCGTCGAGTCCGTCGCCGACCTCCGGGTGATCGCCGGGCGTACGGAGCTCAGGGCGACCGACGGCTGGGAGATCGCGGTGCGCTCGGCCAGGGTGAACCCGGACTACGACCCCGCGAGCAATGCCGGGGACCTGGCCGTACTGGAACTGGAAGAACCCGTGCCGGCGCACTTCGTCCTGCCCGTGGCCGGGGCGGGGCATCCGGCGTACGCGGCGGGGACGGAAGCCGCCGTGTACGGCTGGGGCGACACGAGCGGATTCGGTGACTATGCGTACGCACTGCGGGCCGCGCGGGTGACGGTGCTGCCCGACGAGGTGTGTGGCCGGGCCTACCCGGGGGACGCCGACGGCCAGTACCGGGCCGAGTCGATGGTGTGCGCGGGGGACCTGGAGGGCGGCAAGGACGCCTGCCAGGGGGACAGCGGCGGGCCGCTGGTGGCCCTGGGGCGGCTCATCGGGGTCGTGTCCTGGGGGCGCGGCTGCGGGCGCGCGGACAGCCCGGGGGTGTACACGCGGATCGCGCCGCTGGCCGACTTCGTGACCGGCTCGGAGACGGGCTCTCAGGGCTCGAGCGGCCCGGAGGCCCGGGGGGTGCCCGGGACGCCCCTACAACCCGCACAGGGGCCCGTCAAGGCGCCGTACGCGGGAAACCGGCCGACGTCCGGACGCTGAGACGGGGCTCGCACACGTGTCCGGACATGAGGACGGGCGGCCCCCCTGGGTCTCAGGGGTGCCGCCCGTCGACCGGCCTGGCCGGTCCTGGCTCGTCGGATGCGAGGTATAGGCCTTGTGTCAGCGGTCCTCGGTGTCGGCCGCATTCGCGGTCGGAGCGGACGTGAGCCGCTCGGTCTCATCCTGTATTTCCGCGGCGATCTTCTTGAGTTCCGGCTCGAACTTACGCCCGTGGTGGGCGCAGAAGAGCAGTTCACCGCCGCTCAGCAGGACGACGCGCAGATATGCCTGGGCGCCGCAACGGTCGCATCGGTCAGCGGCCGTCAGCGGGGTCGCGGGTGTCAGAACAGTAGTCACGTCGCCTCTTCTCTAGCTCGACGAGCTGTCGTACCAGGGTCAACATCCAACCAGGCCGAAAACGTTCCCGCTCGCGGCTTTTCCTCGAAACTTCCTTCCGAAGCTGGCCGGCTGCTGCCGGTTGGCGGCGAAGGAGCCGTATTGCGTTGCTTTACGGTTTCGCGTTGTCAGTCGTTCGCTTGTAGCAGTTCCGTCCTCCCCGGCTGAGTGCCGGTTGTTCATGAGGACGTGCCCGAACCCTAAATGGTTCATGCGTCGAAGGGAACGTGATGTTTGCTTCACTCCCACGGGGGATCGAACACCCGTGCGGGCCTGCACTAGGCTGATGAAGCGCGAGGGTGGCGTTGCATCGGCTCTACCAGGCCTCGGTACCCTCTGACCGGCAACCGAGCCACCCCTGCGCCCGACCGGGCCAGAAAAGAAATTCAGCGAGGAGCGAACTGCGTGACCGCCGACACGTCCGTGCCTTCCAGCGCACTGCTGACCGGAGCAGACCGGGACGGCTCCAACTACACCGCGCGGCACCTGCTCGTCCTCGAAGGCCTCGAGGCCGTCCGCAAGCGCCCCGGCATGTATATCGGGTCCACCGACAGCCGTGGCCTCATGCACTGCCTCTGGGAGATCATCGACAATTCCGTCGACGAGGCCCTGGGCGGGTACTGCGACCACATCGAGGTGATCCTCCACGAGGACTCGTCCGTCGAGGTCCGGGACAACGGCCGCGGCATCCCCGTGGACGTCGAGCCCAAGACCGGCCTCTCGGGCGTCGAGGTCGTCATGACCAAGCTGCACGCCGGCGGAAAGTTCGGAGGCGGCTCGTACGCCGCCTCCGGCGGCCTGCACGGCGTCGGCGCCTCCGTGGTCAACGCCCTCTCCGCCCGCCTGGACGTCGAGGTCGACCGGAACAGCTCGACCCACGCCATCAGCTTCCGCCGCGGCGTCCCGGGCATGTTCACCGAGCAGGGCCCCGAAAGCCCCTTCGACCCCGCCAACGGCCTGCGCAAGGCCAAGCGGATCGCCAAGGGCAAGACCGGCACCCGGATCCGCTACTGGTCCGACCGGCAGATCTTCCTGAAGGACGCCCGGCTCAACCTGGAGACGCTCTACCAGCGCGCCCGCCAGACCGCCTTCCTGGTCCCCGGCCTGACCCTGGTCGTGCGCGACGAGCGCGCCCTCGAAGGCGCCGGCAAGACCGAGGAGACCTTCCGCTACGACGGGGGCATCGGCGAGTTCTGCGACTACCTCGCCCAGGACAAGGCCGTCTGCGACGTGCTGCGCCTGACCGGCACGGGCACCTTCAAGGAGACCGTCCCGGTCCTGGACGACCGCGGCCACATGACCCCGACCGAGGTCACCCGCGAGCTCGGCGTGGACATCGCCCTGCGCTGGGGCACGGGGTACGAGACCAACGTCAAGTCCTTCGTGAACATCATCGCCACCCCCAAGGGCGGTACCCACGTCTCCGGCTTCGAGCGCTCGATCGCCAAGACCGTGAATGAGGTGCTGCGCTCCGCGAAGCTGCTGCGCGTGGCCGAGGACGACGTGGTCAAGGACGACGCGATGGAGGGCATGACGGCGGTCGTCACCGTCCGCCTCGCCGAGCCGCAGTTCGAGGGCCAGACCAAGGAGGTGCTCGGCACCTCGGCGGCCACCCGGATCGTCGCGGCCGTCGTCGCCAAGGAGCTCAAGGCCTTCCTGACCTCCACGAAACGGGACGACAAGCAGCAGGCCCGCGCCGTGATGGAGAAGATCGTCGCGGCCGCCCGGACCCGGATCGCGGCCCGCCAGCACAAGGAGGCGCAGCGGCGCAAGACCGCCCTGGAGTCCTCCTCGCTGCCCGCCAAGCTGGCCGACTGCCGCAGTGACGACGTGGAGCGCAGCGAGCTCTTCATCGTCGAGGGAGACTCCGCCCTCGGCACCGCCAAGCTCGCGCGCAATTCGGAATTCCAGGCGCTCCTGCCGATCCGCGGCAAGATCCTCAATGTCCAGAAGTCGTCGGTCTCGGACATGCTCAAGAACACCGAGTGCGGGGCGATCATCCAGGTCATAGGAGCCGGCTCGGGCCGCACCTTCGACATCGACGCCGCCCGGTACGGCAAGATCGTCCTGCTCGTCGACGCCGATGTGGACGGCGCGCACATCCGCTGCCTGCTGCTCACGCTCTTCCAGCGGTACATGCGTCCGATGGTCGAGGCGGGGCGGGTCTTCGCGGCCGTGCCGCCGCTGCACCGCATCGAGCTGGTCCAGCCGAAGAAGGGCCAGGACAAGTACGTCTACACGTACTCGGACAACGAGCTGCGCCAGACCCTGCTGGAGTACCAGCGCAAGAACATCCGGTACAAGGACTCGATCCAGCGCTACAAGGGCCTCGGCGAGATGGACGCGGACCAGCTGGCGGAGACCACGATGGACCCCCGCTTCCGGACCCTGCGGCGCATCAACATCGGCGATCTGGACTCGGCCGAGTCGGTCTTCGACCTGCTCATGGGCAATGAGGTCGCCCCGCGCAAGGAGTTCATCACCAGCTCCGCGGCGACCCTGGACCGTTCGCGCATCGACGCCTGACGCGGCGGAGCCGGGCGGCCTGGACGGCACACCGGTGCTCTTTGCTCCATCACCTGAAGGAGTGAAGAGCACCGGGACACCCGTCCGGAAAGCGTCCATTCCGCACATCCTTGTGGGCACGCGGCCAATGCGGCAGCGGACAAGGAGAGTTCGGTGGACAAGCACGAATGTCGCGATGCCGGAACGATCCGGCTCGACGACCCCTGGTACGACGCGCTGGCCGTCGGCTGGGGCGAAGGCGAGGAAGCGTCCCCGCCGCGCCCGATGCCCGGCGCCCGGCCGGCGCCCGGGGCGTCAGACATCTACCTCGAAGTGCAGCGCAGCGCCGCCTTCCAGGAGGTCCGCAGCCGCTACCGAAGGTTCGTCGTCCCCGCCACCGCCGGTTTCTTCCTCTGGTACGTCGCCTACGTGGGCGCCGCCACCATGGCGCCCGGGTTCATGGCCCGGCCCGTGGCGGGCGCGGTCAACGTGGCGCTGCTGGCGGGACTCGGCCAGTTCCTCAGCACCTTCCTGCTGACCTGGGCGTACGCCCGGCACGCGCGGCTGCGCCGCGACCGGGCCGCGCTCGACCTGCGCTGGACGGTCTTCGAGCAGGAGCAGGTCCGCCGGGCGGATGTCGGCGAGCGCGCCCGGACCCGGGGGGACGGCCGGTGACCGCCGAACACCAGACACTCGCGCTGATCCTGTTCAGCGCCTTCGTCGCCGTCACCCTGGGCATCACCACCTGGGTCAGCCGCAACAGGCACGGATCGGCGGAGGAGTTCTATGCGGGCGGGCGGCTGTTCTCCCCTCTGGAGAACGGTTTCGCCATCGCCGGCGACTACATGTCGGCCGCCTCCTTCCTCGGCATCTCCGGTCTGATCGCCCTCTTCGGCTACGACGGCATGCTCTACTCGGTGGGCTTCCTGGTCGCCTGGCTCGTGGTGCTGTTCCTCGTGGCCGAACTGGTCCGCAACTGCGGCCGCTTCACCCTCGCCGACGTGGTCGCCGCCCGGATGAGCGAGCGGCCGGTCCGGATCGCCGCCGGGACCTCCTCGGTGGTCGTCTCCGTGTTGTACCTCGTCGCGCAGATGGTCGGCGCGGGCAGCCTGGTGGGCCTGCTGCTCGGGAACTCGGGGACCGGCGCCCGGACGCTGGCCGTGATCGGGGTCGGTGCGCTGATGGTGGTGTACGTGTCCTTCGGCGGGATGCGGGCCACCACCTGGATCCAGATCGTGAAGGCCGTCCTGCTCATGGGCGGGGCGATCACCCTGACGGTGCTGGTGCTGCTCCGCTTCCACGGGAACTTCGACCAGCTCCTCAGCAGCGCCGCCGAGCGCAGCGGGCACGGTCAGCGGTTCCTGGGCCCCGGGCTCAAGTACGGCGGGGACTGGACGGCCCGCTTCGACTTCATGAGCCTCGGGCTCGCGCTGGTGCTCGGGACGGCGGGGCTGCCGCACATCCTGTCCCGCTTCTACACGGTGCCCACCGCGCGGGCGGCCCGCCGCTCGGTGGTGTGGGCGATCGCGCTGATCGGCGGCTTCTACCTGATGACCATCGTGCTCGGCTTCGGGGCCGCGGCGCTGCTGGGGCCGGACCAGGTCCGCACCTCCAACGCCTCGGGGAACACGGCGGTTCCGCTGCTCGCGGCGTACCTCGGCGGAGGCGCTGAATCCACCGGGGGCGCGGTGCTGTTCGCCATCGTGGCCGCCATCGCCTTCGCCACCATCCTCGCGGTGGTCGCCGGGATCACGCTCGCCTCCTCGGCCTCGGTGGCGCACGACCTGTACGCCTCGCTCAAGCGCCGGCACGCCAAGCAGCGCAGTGAGGTGGCGGTGGCCAAGGTGGCGGCCGGCGGCATCGGGGCCGTGGCCATTGCCCTCGGACTGCTCGCCCAGGACCTGAACGTGGCGTTCCTGGTGGGGCTGGCCTTCGCGGTGGCGGCCTCGGCGAATCTGCCGGTGCTCCTGTACTCGCTGTTCTGGCGCGGCTTCACCACCCGGGGCGCCGTCTGGTCGGTGTACGGGGGCCTGGTGCCGGCGGTGGTGCTGGTGGCGCTCTCGCCGGTGGTCTCCGGCAGTCCGGAATCCCTCTTCCCGGGCGTGGACTTCGGGTACTTCCCGCTCCAGAACCCGGGCCTGGTCTCGATCCCGCTGGGCTTCCTGGCGGGCTGGCTGGGCACGGTGACCTCGGCGGACCCCGCCGACGAGGCGAAGCACGCGGAGACGGAGGTCCGCTCCCTGACCGGCGCCGGGGCGGTCTGAGCGGCGGGGTTCCAGGGCTCTACCGGGCCGGGCACCAGGCGTAGCGGTGTTCCGGGCGGCCGGTCTCGCCGTAGCGAAGGGCCAGGGTGACGCGGCCGCTGCGTTCCAGGAGCTTGAGGTAGCGCTGGGCGGTCTGGCGGCTGATGCCCGCGCGCGTGGCGATCTGCTGGGTGGACAGCGGGCCCTCGGCGGAGCGCAGGACCTGGCGGACGAGTTCCGCCGTGGTGGGGGAGTGGCCCTTGGGGAGCTCGTTCGGGGTGCCGGCCGCGGCGAGGGCGCCGAAGATCCGGTCCACCTCGGCCTGTTCGGCCTCGCCGCCCGTTTCCAGGGTCCTGCGCAGCGCCCCGTAGGCCTCCAGCCGACTCCGCAGGCCGGCGAACGTGAACGGCTTGACCAGGTATTGCAAGGCTCCCAGGCGCATGGCGGCCTGGACGGTGGCGAGGTCGCGGGCGGCCGTCACCATCACCACGTCGGTCCGGTGGCCCAGCTGGCGCAGCCGGCGTACGAGGTCGAGGCCGTTCTCGTCCGGCAGGTAGTGGTCGAGGAGGATCAGGTCCACCGGGTGGGCCGACAGGAACTCCAGGGCCTCGGCCGCGGAATGGGCCTGGCCCGCCACGCTGAAGCCGGGAACCTTCTCCACATACGCCGCGTTGATCCGGGCAACACGCATGTCGTCGTCGACGACCAATACGTGGATCGGGGTCTCGTTCATCGCAGGGCCTCCGGGAGTACGACGGAGAATTCCGCGCCTCCGTCCGATGCTTCCCCGGCGACGGCCGTGCCGCCCTGCCGCTCCGCGAGGCGGCGCACCAGCGCGAGACCCAGCCCGCGCTCGCGGTGGGCCTGGGGCTGTTTGGTCGACCAGCCCTCGGTGAAGATCTCCTCGCGCCGGGCCGGCGGGATGCCCGGCCCGCTGTCCCGGACCCGCAGCACCGCCGTCCGGCCGTCGGTGCGCAGGTCCACCTCCACCAGGGGCGTCGTAGAGCCCGCCGCGGCGTCCAGGGCGTTGTCGACCAGGTTGCCGACGATGGTGACCAGGCCGCCGGGGTCGACCAGGCGGTCGGGGAGGTGCGCGGCGGGGGCCAGTCGCAGCGGGACGCCGCGCTCCGCCGCGACGGTCGCCTTGCCGACCAGCAGGGCGGCCAGCAGCGGGTCGTGGATCTTCTCGGTGACCTGTTCGGCGGTGCTGCGGTGCACTCCGACGACCTCGGTCACGAACTCGACGGCTTCCTCGTGCAAGCCGAGTTCCAGCAGGCCGAGGAGGGTGTGGAGGCGGTTGGCGTGCTCGTGGTCCTGTGCGCGCAGGGCGTCGATCAGGCCCTTGGTGGAGTCGAGCTCGCGGCCCAGGTGCTCGAGTTCCGTGCGGTCGCGCAGGGTGGCGACGGCGCCGCCGTCCTCGGTCGGCATCCGGTTGGCGACCAGGACCCGCCGGCCCTGGACGGTGACCAGGTCGTGTCCGCTGACGCGGCCGGCCAGTACGTCGGTGGTGCGGCCGGCGCCGAGTACGTCGTCCAGCGCGCGTCCCGCGACGGAGCCGGCGCGGTCGGGTGAGAGGCCCAGCAGCCGGGCGGCCTCGTCGTTGACCAGGCGGATCCGGCCCTCCCGGTCGAGGGCGATCACGCCCTCGCGGATGGAGTGCAGCATCGCCTCACGCTCGGCGAGCAGCCCGGCGATATCGGAGAAGGCCAGGTCGCGGGTCTGCCGCTGGATGCGGCGGGCCAGCAGGACGGCTGCGAGCGCGCCCGCCGCCAGGGCGCCGCCCGCGTAGGCGAAGAGGCCCGGGATGGCGCCGAGCAGCCGGTCGCGGACGCTGTCGTAGGCGATGCCGACCGAGACCGCGCCGATGATCTCGCCGTCGGCCGAGAGCAGCGGGACCTTGCCGCGCGCGGAGCGGCCCAGGGTGCCCTCGTCGATCTCCATCACCTCGCGGCCCGCGAGAGCATCGCTCGGGTCGGTGGAGACCGGCAGGCCGATCCGGTCGGTGCTGGGGTGGGAGCGGCGGATGCCGTGCAGGTCGAGGACGACCACGTACTCGGCGCCGGTCGCCCGCCGGATCCGCTCGGCGGTGGCCTGCACGGGGCTGTCAGGCGTGGGCCCCGAGTCCAGGAGGTCGGCGGCCAGTGCCGGGTCGGCGGCGGCGCTCTGCGCGATGGTCAGGGCGCGGCGCATGGCCTGGTCGTCGAGCTGCGCGCTCAGCGGGGCCAGGAAGAGCCCGGTGGCGAGCACCAGCACCCCGGCGGCGATGGCGAGCTGGGTGAGCAGGATCTGGGAGACGGCCCGTCTGGGCAGCCCCAGGCGCCGAGCGCTCATGTGGAGGAACCGCATGAGTAGGACGGTAGGACGGTTCGGGCGGGATCGGTATTTCCAGGGTGCACGCAAATCGCTTGCGCTATTTGCTCCCAGCTTGCGCAAGCCGTGACGGCACAAAAATATGGTCGGAGGGATAGGCGACTCGGCAGAGTTCTGCAAGTCTCGTACTGCACAATGCAAATTCCTATCTCATCTGGTTCGTAAAGCTCATGTCGAGGGACAAGGACATATGAGAAGGCGCACGTGGAGATGGCGGGCCCTGGCCCGGCGGACCGAGCGTCTCGGCGGGCCGGCCCGCCACCGCGAGCAGCACCAACGGCGCCTACACGGCCGCCAACGCCACCGACGGCAACCAGACCACCCACTGGGAGAGCGTCGGCGGCACCTCCCCGCAGTGGGTGCAGACGGACCTGGGCGCCGCCACCCGCGTCGACCAGGTGGTGCTCAAGCTGCCCGCCGCGCTCGGCAAAACCCTCTCCGCGAGCAGCAGCACCCAGGTCTACGTCCCGGCCAACGCCAACGCCAACGCCAACGCCAACGCCAACGCCAACGACGGCGACACGGCCAGCTGCTGGGCGAGCGTGAACAACACCGTGCCCCAGCGGCTCCAGGCAGACCTCGGCTCCTCCGTACGCGTGGACCGCGTGGTCCTGCGGCTGCCCGGGAACCGGGGCGCCCGTACCCAGGCCCCGAAGATCCAGGGCAGCGCCAACGGCTCGACGACCTTCGAGAACGTCTCGATCGTCCGCTCCGGCGGGCACTTCGGGGGGCGCAGACCCTCCCCGGAATCTGGATCTTCTCGGCGTCGAAGCGAGATGCCCGAGGCGGGGCAGGGCCCGGCGGTGGGTGAGGTCACCATCCAGAACCTCAAGTTGAGCGGCAACGCCGTGGACGTGCGGAACGCGACCACGGCCTTCAAGATCAAGCAACTGCCGTAGCGCGCAGGCCCACCGGCGCCGTCCGGGGCCTTCCCGGGCGGCACCGGCATGACCGAGAATGTGGGGCAAACTGGCTGTAATCGACTGCAAGGAACTTGCATCTCTTGCGCTACTCTTGCGTTCATGACGCGACGACTTGCTCAAGTGGCTAAGAAGGTGGGGGTCAGCGAGGCAACGGTCAGCCGGGTGCTCAACGGCAAGCCGGGCGTCTCGGTGGCGACCCGCCAGTCCGTGCTCACCGCCCTGGACGTCCTCGGCTACGAGCGCCCCACCCAGCTGCGGGGCGAGCGTGCCCGGCTGGTCGGCCTGGTCCTGCCGGAGCTCCAAAATCCCATCTTCCCGGCCTTTGCCGAGGTCATCGGCGGCGCCCTGGCCCAGCAGGGGCTGACCCCGGTGCTCTGCACGCAGACCACCGGCGGGGTTTCCGAGGCCGACTACGTCGAACTCCTGCTCCAGCAGCAGGTGTCCGGCGTCGTCTTCGCCGGAGGACTCTTCGCGCAGGCCGATGCCCCGCACGAGCACTACCGCCTGCTGTCCGACCGCAAGGTCCCGGTGGTGCTGATCAACGCCTCCATAGAGGACCTCGGCTTCCCCAGCGTGTCCTGTGACGACGCCGTGGCGGTCGAGCAGGCCTGGCGCCACCTGGTCTCCCTGGGCCACGAGCGCATCGGGCTCGTGCTCGGTCCGCCCGGCCACATCCCCTCCCTGCGCAAGCTGGTGGCCGCCCAGACCGTCGCCGCCGCGGCCGGCGCCGAGCTGCCCACGGAGCACGTGGAGCGGGCTCTGTTCTCCCTGGAGGGCGGCCACGCGGCCGCCTCGCGGCTGCTCGACCGCGGGGTGACCGGCGTCATCTGCGCGAGCGATCCGCTGGCCCTGGGCGCCGTACGGGCGGCCCGCCGCCGGGGGTTGGGCGTACCCCGGGACGTCTCCGTCGTGGGCTACGACGACTCGGCCTTCATGAATTGCACCGAGCCCCCGCTGACCACCGTCAGGCAGCCCATCGAGGCCATGGGACGGGCCGCCGTGGAACTGCTCACCGCGCAGATCCACGGCGCCGCCGTGCAGCCCGGCGAGCTGCTCTTCGAGCCCGAGCTGGTGGTCCGCGGCTCCACCGCGCAGGCCCCGCGCCACCGGCCGGAGTAACGGCGCCAGCACGGAACACCCCGTACGACAGGGCCCCGGAACGTCTAACAGGCGTTCCCGGCCTGTTTTGCGTTCTCCACCCACCCCGGCGGCGTCAAATTGTCAATATCTTCCGAAATTTACACGGAATATTGCGTTCCTCTGATGGGGTGGTTGAGTGTGCCGTGCTCGCCCCTGCACCCGCTTCCATGTCGCCTGTCTCCGTCGCCATCGCTTTCCATGTGGATGAACATGGGCGGCGCGACGCTGATCTGCCTGGCCGCACTCCAGGGGGTACCCGGCGAGCTGTACGAAGCCGCCGAGCTCGACGGAGCCGGGCTGTTGCGCAAGATCTGGCACGTCACCATCCCGCAGACCAAGCTCATCCTTTCGCTCATGCTGCTGATGCAGGTCATCGCGACGATGCGGGTGTTCGTCGAACCGTTCACGCTGACCGGCTGCGCCGGCCCCGAGGGTTCGACCACCACCGTCGTCGTCCTCATCTACCAGTACGCCTTCAGCTTCAGCCAGTACGGCGGCGCCGCGGCCCTGGGCCTGTGCCTGCCCGTCCTGCTCGCCGGCTTCTCCGCCGCGTACGTCCGGCTGAGCCGCGACAACGAGGACTGACCACAACCCGAGCCATCAGGCTCGAGAAGCAGCCGGGGGAGCACCTCACATGGAAGAGCGCACGCTGACATCGCCGGCCCAACTCGGCCGCACCCGGGGCGAGATCGCCTACTGGATGCTCCTCGTCCTGGTCGTCGCCGGCTTCACCCCCGTCTTCCTCGGGCCCCTCTACTGGATGGTCGCCAACGGCCTCAAGAGCACCCAGGAGTGCACGCGGGTCCCGCCCACGCCCCACGCTGGTGCCGGACTCGCTGCACACCGACAACTACACGGCGGCCTGGAAGGTCATGGACCTCGCCAAGCTGCTCTTCAACACCCTCTACTACGCCTTCGACGCCCTGGCCTGCCAGCTCGTGCTCGACGTGGCCGCCGCTTACTCGCTGTCCAAGCTGCGGCCCGTCTTCGGCAAGGCCGTCCTCGGCATGATGCTGGCCACCCTGATGATCCCGGCCACCGTCTCGTCGTGCCGCAGTACCCAGGGTCTTGGACATGCCGCTCATCCAGCGGGACCTGTTCAACTAGCCCTGGGTGATCTGGCTGCCGTCCGTCACCAACGCCTTCGGTTCTTCGACTCCATCCCGCGCGAGATCCTCGCCGCCGCCGCCACCGATGGAGCTGGCGCCCTGCGCTCCGTGGTCCTGCCCAAGCCCCGGCCCGTCCTCGGCGTGGTGTCGATCTTCGCGATCGTCGGAGTCTGGAAGGACTTCCTCTGGCCCATGCTCACGCTCCCCGACCCGGCCCTGCAGACGCTCCACGTCGGCGTCTACTCGCTGGCCAGGGGAGTTCCCGAGAACCATCTCGTTGCCGCGCTCGCGATGGCCTGCGCACCCACACTCGTCATCTTGCTGATCTTCCAGCGCAACATCATGAGCGGTCCGACGGCAGGTTCCCTCAAGGGCTGACCACCCGGAACCCCGACGAGCGCCGCCGCGACGGGGACGGCACCGGTGACCTCGCGGGCGTCCGGGTCCGTCTCCCGCACCTCGCCGAACTGGGCGTGGACGCCCTCTGGTTCACCCCCTGGCACCTCTCCTCGCTGGCCGACGGCGGCCACGACGTGGCCGACTACCGCACCCTCGACCCCGCCTTCGGCACCCTCGCCAACGCCGAGAAGCTCATCGCGCGGGAGCTCCTCCACTGCCGCCCCGGCCGCGGCGAGCACGGCGAGCTGCCACCCGGGGACTGGCCCTCGCAGTTCAACGGCGCCGCCACGTGGACGCGGGTACCGGACGGGGAGTGGTACCGGCACCGGTTCACCCCGCGGCAGCCCGACCTCAACTGGGGCCACCCGGCGGTCCGCCGCGAGCACGAGGAAGTCCTGCGCTTCTGGTTCGAGCGGGCGTGGCGGGGGTACGCATCGACTCCGCGGCCCTGCTCGCCAAGGACCCGGCGCTGCCCGACCTGGCCGGCCGCTCGCCCGCGCCCTGGCCCGGGGAGGTCCACCCGTACATCGACCGCGACGAACTGCACGACATCTACCGGGCCTGGCGCGCCGTCGCCGACGAGTACGGGGCCATCTTCGTCGGCGAGGTCTGGCTGCCGGACGCCGAGCGCTTCGCCCGCTACCTGCGGCCCGACGAGCTGCACACCGCCTTCAACTTCTCCTTCCTCGGCTGCCCCTGGGACGCCGGACGGCTGCGCACCTCAAGCGCGGAGACCCTCGCCGAGCACGCGCCCGTCGGGGCCCCGGCCACTTGGGTCCCGTGCAACCACGACGTGACCCGTACGGTGACCCGCTACGGGTGCGCCGACACCGGCTTCGACTTCGCCGCCAAGGCCTTCGGGACCCCGACCGGCCTGGCGCTCGGCACCCGGCGGGCGCGTGCCGCCGCCCTGCTGACGCTCGCCCTGCCCGGCGCGGTGTACCGCTGCCAGGGCGAGGAACTGGGGTTCCCGGAAGCCGAGATACCGCTCGGCCGGATCCAAGACCCCATGCACGTGCGCTCCGGCGGCGTCGACCCCGGGCGCGACGGGTGCCGGGTGTCGCTCCCGTGGACCGCCGAGCCGTGGCACGACCCCTGGCTGCCCCAGCCCGCGGGGTGGGCGGCGTACGCGGCGAACCGTCAGGAGGGGGACCCGGACTCGATGCTCACCCTCTACCGCACGGCCCTCGCGCTGCGCCGCGCCGCGGCGGGTTTCGGCGGCGGCTCGGTGCGGTGGCTGGAGGCGCTGCCCGGGGTGCTGGCCTTCGACCGCCCCGACGGGCTGGTCTGCGTGGTCAACCTGTCGCCGGGGCCGGTGGCGCTCCCGGCCCACACGAGCCTCCTGCTGAGCAGTTCCGCCCTGGACGACACGGGACTGCTCCCGCGGGACACGGCGGGCTGGCTGCGGACCTGACGCCGCAGGCGGACCGCCGGCACTACGGGGGACCGCCGCCCGTCACGGCATCGGCTGGGGCGGGCGCGGCCCGATGTACTGCCCGCTCGGCCGCATGCGCAGCGGCCGCTCCTGGTACTCCTCCAGCGCGTGCGCGATCCAGCCCGCCGTCCGGGCCACCGCGAACAGCGTCTCCCCGGCCTCCGCGGCCATCCCGCACGAAACCGTCAGCACGGACAGCGCCAGATCCACATTGGCGTGCAGCCCGCCCCCGTGCCGGGCCATCACCCCGGCCACCTCGCGGGCCGCGGCCAGCGCCGGCCCCGCCTGCTCCAGCCCCTCCAGCCGCGCGAACAAGGCCGTCGCCCGGGGGTCCTCGCCCCGGTACAGCCGGTGCCCGAGCCCCGGCACCCGGCGCCCCGCACGCAGGTACTCCGCGACCACCGGCGCCGCCCCGCCGCGCTCCAGCACCTCCACCAGCATCCGGTGCGCGAGCCGGCCCGCCGCGCCGTGCAGGGGTCCCTCCAGCGCGCCGAGCCCGGCCGACACCGCCGCGTAGGGGTGTGCGCGCGCCGACGCGGCGACCCGTACCGCCAGCGTCGAGGCGGCCAGATCGTGGTCCGTGAGCAGCCCCAGCGCCAGGTCCAGCACGGCCAGGGCGTCCGGGTCCGGCTCCCGCTCCGTCAGCCGTGCCCACAACTGGCGGGCCAGCCTGCCGTCCCCGCTCCACCGCTGCGCGGCGAGCTCGGGCAGTGCGCCGACCAGGGTGGGGATCAGGCAGCGCGCGGAGCCCAGTACGGACTCCTCGGACAGGTCGAAGCGCAGCGGATCGGCCACCGCGGCGGCCGCGACGGCGACCCGGAGCCGGTCGACCGGACCGCTGTGCTCCGGCAGCGCGGCCACCGCCCGACGGGCGGCGGCCAGGGTTTCCGGGGGAGCGGTGAACCGGGCTCCGGGCATCAGTGTCCCGGTCCACAGCCACTCGGCGACCTCCTCGTAGCGGTACCGGGAGGCCAGCTCCACGGCGTCCACGCCCCGGAACCAGAACCGGTCGCAGTCGATGAGCGTGAGCGAGGTGCGGACGGAGAACTCCCCGGTGGGCGCGGCCGCCTCGCGCCGGCTGCGCAGGGCCAGCGCTTCCACTTCGCCCGCGTCGAAGCTGCTGCCCCGCCCGACGGGGTCGCGGCGGCTCGTGAGCTGGCCGCGGCTGACGTACGCGTACACGGTCGCGGGTTTCACGCCGAGCAGTTCCGCCGCTTGCCGGGTGTTCAGCCGCCGTCCGCCGCCATCCTGGTCGTCCATGACCGCCACCCTATACATATTGATTCAATCAATATTGACAACGATCCAGTCAAGCATGGATGGTCGATCCATGAACACCACCGTCGAAGTACCCCGCGGTCTCGCGGGAGTCGTGGTCACCGAGACCCAGCTCGGGGACGTCCGGGGCCGTGAAGGCTTCTACCACTACCGCCAGTACTCGGCCGTCGAACTCGCCGCGAGCCGCGGTTTCGAGGACGTGTGGCACCTGATGTTCCGCGGCACGCTGCCCGCCGACGCCGCCGAGCGGGCCGCCTTCGCCGCCGAGATCGCCCCGCTGCGCCGACTGCCCGCCGAGGTGCGGGAAGCCCTGCCCGCCCTGGCCCGGGCCACCGCCCTCGCCGGCCCGCTCGCCGGGCTGCGTACCGCGCTCTCGCTGCTCGGCGCCTGCGCCGGCTTCCGGCCGGTCTACGACCTCGGCCCCGAGCGCCGGGCCGCCGACGCGCTGGCCGCCTGCGCGGCCGTACCGACCCTGCTCACCGCACTGCACCGGCTCGGGCAGGGGCTGGAGCCGGTGGAGCCGCGCGAGGACCTCCCGTACGCCGCCAACTACCTGTACATGCTGACCGGCGAGGAGCCCGACCCGGTCAGGGCCCGCGCGGTCGAGCAGTACCTGATCTCCACGATCGACCACGGTTTCAACGCCTCCACCTTCACCGCGCGCGTGATCGCCTCCACCGGCGCCGACATCGCTGCCTGCCTCACCGGGGCGATCGGCGCGCTCTCCGGGCCGCTGCACGGCGGGGCGCCCAGCCGGGCCCTGGACACCCTGGACGCCATCGGAACGGCCGAGCGGATCGACCCGTGGATCCGCGAGCGGGTGCTGGCCGGGGACCGGATCATGGGTTTCGGGCACCCCGTGTACCGCACCGAGGACCCCCGCTCGCGCATGCTGCGTGACATCGCCCGCGGGTTCGGCGGCCCGCTCGTCGACTTCGCCGTGGAGGTCGAGCGGCAGGTCGAGAGCATCCTCGCCGAGCTCAAGCCGGGGCGCGAGCTCCACACCAACGTCGAGTTCTACGCGGGCGTGGTCATGGAGCTGTGCGGGCTGCCGCGCGAGATGTTCACCCCGACCTTCTGTGCGGCCCGCGTGGTCGGCTGGAGCGCGAACATCCTGGAGCAGGCCGCCGACTCGAAGATCATCCGCCCGGCCGCCCGCTACACCGGCCCCACCCCGCCCCAGCCGGTGCCGTCGCTCGGCTGACGGCACGGCGCCGGTCGCGACGGTGCCTGGTTACGATCGGGCGGGTGAACAGCAGGCAGCCCATCCCCGTCGTCGTCCTCGCCGGATTCCTCGGATCCGGCAAGACCACCGTGCTCAACCACCTCCTCGCCAACCGCGGGGGCACCCGGATCGGGGTCGTCGTCAACGACTTCGGGTCGATCGAGATCGACGCGATGTCGGTGGCCGGCCAGGTAGGGGACTCGATGGTCTCCCTCGGCGGCGGCTGCCTGTGCTGCGCGGTGGACGGCAGCGAGCTGGACGCGTACCTGGAGAAGCTCGCCGCGCCCGTGCACCGCATCGACGTGATCGTCATCGAGGCGAGCGGGCTGGCCGAGCCCCAGGAGATGATCCGGATGCTCATGGCCAGCGAGAATCCGGACATCCGCTACGGCGGGATGGTGGAGGTCGTGGACGCGGCGGAATTCGACGCGACCCGGGACAAGCACCCCGAGACCGACCGCCACCTCGCCGTCGCCGACCTGGTGGTGCTCAACAAGACCGACCGGGTGGACGCCGCCGAGCGGACGCGCATCGAGGGCGTACTGAGCACGCTCTGTGGTCCGGGGACCCCGGTCATCGGCGCCGACCACGGGCGGATCGACCCGGAGCTGCTCTTCGACCGCCGCCCGTGGACCGAGACCCGCGGGCAGCTGTCCTTCGAGGACCTGCTCGCGGAGGCTGACGAGCAGGAGCGGGAGCAGGAGCGGGAGCAGGAGCAGGAGCAGGAGCAGGAGCAGGAGCACGGACACGGCCCCTGCGGACACGCGCACGCGGCGTACGAGAGCGTCGGGTTCGTGTCCGAGCAGGCCCTCTCCCCGCGCCGCTTCATCGACTTCCTGGACCGCCGCCCGGCCGGGCTCTACCGCATCAAGGGCTTCGTCTACTTCGGCGTCCCCGGCCACGAGGAGTGCTACGAGGTCCACGCGGTCGGCCGCTTCCTCCGCTTCGCCCCGCGACCCTGGCGCCGCGACGAGCCGCGTCTGACACAGCTCGTCCTGATCGGCTCCGGCACGGACGGGCCCGCGCTCCTGGACGAACTGGCCGCCTGCCGCGAGGAGTCCCCGCGGCAGCTCGGCCCGGAGAGCATGTGGGGCGTCCTGCGATACGTCGCCCGGCGCGAGC
Organism: Streptomyces sp. NPDC060031; assembly: GCF_042736805.1. Classification (NCBI taxonomy): domain Bacteria; kingdom Bacillati; phylum Actinomycetota; class Actinomycetes; order Kitasatosporales; family Streptomycetaceae; genus Streptomyces; species Streptomyces sp. NPDC060031. The sequence goes on along the minus strand of NZ_JBHWVM010000012.1, from coordinate 29,618 downwards.
CGGAGCGGGAAGCCGCGGGCGAAGCCGGGGCCGAGGCCGGACCCGAGGAGTCCTGGCCCGAGGAGCCCTAGGCGACCTCGACGCCGTGTTCGCGCAGGAGGTCCTCCAGGCCGGCGCGGTAGCCCTTGCCGCCGATCACGAAGTCCCAGTCGCCGTTCGCGCGGCGGCGGAACGAGCCTAGGACCAGGGCGGTTTCGCCCGCGCGGCCGTCGGAGACCTCCAGGCGGCCCAACTCCTCGCCCGTGGCGCCGAGCAGGCGGACGTGCGCGTCGGTGAAGCCCGCCAGGTCGGCGTGCGGATCGGCCTCGGGGTCGATCGCGGCGACGAGGACCAGCCGGTCGGCGCGCTGGGGCAGGTCCTCGAAGGAGACCTCCAGCGCGGCCTTGTCGGGCGCCGCGTGCGCGCGGGTGCGGACCGAACCGTCCGGGGTGCGAGGGTTGTTGAAGAACACGAAGTGGTCCTCGCTCAGGACCCGGCTGCCCTCGCAGACGAGCGCGCACACGTCGAGCGCGACCGAGCCGGCCCAGGACATGCCCAGCACGCTGTGCTCCGAGGGCGCGGCGGGCGCCGGCTCGGGCGTCCGCTGGGCCGGCACGGAGGAGCCCACGCCTCCGCCCGCGCTCCCGCCCACGCCCCCGCCCACGCTCCCACCCCCGCCGGAGCCCGCGCCGAGGCGTCCCCGCAGCCCGTACTGGTGCAGCAGCTCCACGAGCTCGGCGCCGGGAACCAACTCCAGCGGCTTGCCGTTGGCAAAGGTGTACGACCCGGGCCCGAAGGACGAAGTGGTGACCAGCACGCCCTTGTTGGCCCCCGCGTCCTGGACCGTGCCGTACAGGTCGCGTACCGCCGTCGGCGGCACGGTGTTGCGGTAGCGCTTGACCTGGACCACGATCCGCCCGCCCCGGATCGGGGCCGGGTCCAGCGCCTCGACGTCGACACCGCCGTCGCCCGAGCGCTGCGTGGTCACCGCCTCCATGCCCATCGCCCGGAACAGCTCCGCGACCAGGTTCTCGAAGGCGATCGGGTCCATCGCGAAGAGGTCGGGCTCGTCCTCGCCGCCCTCCACGTGCCCGCCGTGGCTGACGACGCCCCCGGAGCCGCCGACCTCGTCGGGCCTGCGACCGGGCCGAACGGCGGTCAGCTGGTCCGGGCGCGCCGACAGCTGCCCGCGCAACCCCTCGACCAGGCAGTCCACCGCGCTCACCTGCTCCAGCCGCAGCCCGGTGAAGGCGGTGCGCGCCGCCGACACCGTGGCCAGGACGAGCCGCGCCTCCCGGCCCGTCACCGGATCGTGGTCGTCCACGAAACCGTTGACCACCACCGAGTCCAGTACGCCGAACTCGTCCGCCGCGTACAGCTCGCGCACCACCAGCAGGACGCACTGGGCCACCAGGTCCCGGTACAGGCCGCGGCGCTGCGTGGCCGGCCGGGCCGTCTCCTTGTCCTGGTCCGTGCCCGGCACGTACCGCACCGACTTGGCCTCCGGCACCACCTCGTACCGCGGCAGCTCCCAGTCCAGCACCAGCTGCCGCGCCGCGGGATCGTACGCCGCCGAGACCTGCCGCGGCAGCTCCTCGGGCCAGGCCGTGGAGGCGTACAGCGCCGCCGAGAAGTACTCGACCGCGGCCTCCGCCCCGCCCGCCCGCAGCGCGGTCGCGAGTTCGGTGAGCCCGTCGTTGTGCCGGCGTACCCCGGCGAGCTGCTCGGCCGCCCACCGGTCGTACTGCTCGCGGTAGGCCGCCAGTTGCCGGCGCCGCTCGGTTTCCGCCGCGTGCGCGGCCTGCCAGGCCTGGGTGTAGCGGGCGTGCGCCTCGCGCTCCGCCTGGGCGCGCCGCCCGGCGCCCGGCAGCCAGCCGCCCGGCTGCTGGAACTGCTCGATGCGGGGCATCGGCACCGGGTGCGCCAGGTTCCCGGGGTTGAAGGGTTCGAGCGCCTCGGACCGCCGCACCAGGTCGGCCATCCGGAAGGCGGGCGCCCGGCAGCCCGCGGCCAGCAGGCCCTGCAGGGCTGTCACTTCCGCGTCGATCCGCTCCGTACGCCGCCGGGCCTCGGCCTCGCGGTGCTGGCGGTAGGCCGCCTGCTGCTCGCGCTGCCCCCGGGCCACGTCCCGTTCGTACGCGCGCCGGCGGCGCTCGGCCTCCCGCTGCTGGATCAGCTGCGTACGCTGCTGCCGGCGCTGGGCCTCGGCCCAGTCCCCGATCAATCCGCCCGACCGACGACTCATCAGCTTTCTTCCCCCGCCCGCCCGCAAGCACCAACGGGAAAACACTAGTCGGTGCTTCCGGGCGGAGCGGGGCGCTTCCGGCAGGGGCGGGGGATCGCGGCCCGTGGACCGCGACACCCCACCCCGCCGGGGTACGTCCTACAGCGCGGCTCCCGCCAGTGCCGTGACGACGGCGGGCAGCGCGGCCCCCGAACCGTCCCGGCGCGGGTCCACGCCCGGCAGCTCGGCGGGCGTGCCGTTCGTGGTCGCCGCGCGGACCGGCGAAGCGCCGGCCCAGGCCAGTACCAGCAGGTCCTCGCCCTTCAGGAACCGCTGGCAGCGCACCCCGCCCGTGGCCCGGCCCTTGCGCGGGTACTGGTCGAAGGGGGTCAGCTTGCCGGAGAGCATCGAGTCGTCCAGCGTCCCGTGCGAGCCGGCCACGGTGAACACCACGGCGTCCCGGGCCGGGTCCACGGCCGAGAAGTGGATGACCTTCGCGTTGTCGGTGAGCTTGATGCCCGCCATACCGCCCGCCGGGCGGCCCTGCGGGCGCACCTGGCCCGCCGGGTAGCGCAGCAGCTGGGCGTCGTCCGTGATGAAGACCAGGTCCTCCTCGCCCGTGCGCAGCTCGACCGCGCCGACGATCCGGTCCCCGTCCTTGAGGGTGATGACTTCCAGCTCGTCCTTGTTGGCGGGGTAGTCCGGCACGACGCGCTTGACCACGCCCTGCTCGGTACCGATCGCCAGACCCTGGCCGGACTCGTCCAGCGAGGTCAGGCAGATGACCTTCTCATCGGCCTCCAGACCGGAGAGGAACTCCGAGACCGGGGCGCCGCCCGCGAGGTTCGGCGCCGCGTGCGTGTCCGGCAGCTGCGGCAGGTCGATCACCGACAGCCGCAGCAGCCGCCCGTACGAGGTGACGGCGCCGACGTCGGCCCGGGCGGTCGCGGCGACCTGCGAGACGATCAGGTCGTGCTTCGCGCGGGCCCCGCCCTCGTCCTCGGGCAGCGGATCGGCGTTCGCCGTGCGGGCCAGCAGGCCGGTGGAGGAGAGCAGCACCCGGCACGGGGTGTCGGCGACCTCCAGCGGAACCGCCGCGACCGGCGTGCCCGCCGACTCCAGGAGCACCGTACGGCGCTCGGTGCCGAATTTCTTCGCGACCGCGGCCAGTTCGGTGGAGACCAGCTTGCGCAGCTCGGTGTCGGAGTCGAGGATCCCGGTCAGCTCGTCGATCTCGCCGGTCAGCCGGTCGCGCTCGGACTCCAGCTCGATCCGGTCGAAGCGGGTGAGCCGGCGCAGCGGGGTGTCCAGGATGTACTGGGTCTGGATCTCGCTCAGCGAGAAGCGCTCGATCAGCCGCTCCTTGGCCTGGGCGGAGTTGTCGCTGTCGCGGATGAGCCGGATGACCTCGTCGATGTCGAGCAGGGCCACCAGCAGGCCCTCGACCAGGTGCAGGCGGTCGCGCCGCTTGCCGCGGCGGAACTCGCTGCGCCGCCGCACGACCTCGAAGCGGTGGTCGAGGTAGACCTCCAGCAGCTCCTTGAGGCCCAGCGTCAGCGGCTGCCCGTCGACCAGTGCGACGTTGTTGATGCCGAAGGACTCCTCCATCGGCGTCAGCTTGTAGAGCTGCTCCAGCACGGCCTCCGGGTGGAAGCCGTTCTTGATCTCGATGACCAGGCGCAGGCCGTGCGAGCGGTCGGTGAGGTCCTTGACGTCGGCGATGCCCTGGAGCTTCTTCGAGCCGACCAGGTCCTTGATCTTCGCGATGACCTTCTCGGGGCCGACCGTGAAGGGCAGTTCCGTGACGACCAGGCCCTTGCGGCGCGGCGTGACGTTCTCCACGGCCACCGTCGCGCGGATCTTGAAGGTGCCGCGGCCCTTCTCGTACGCGTCCTTGATGCCCGCGAGGCCGACGATCCGGCCGCCCGTGGGCAGGTCGGGACCCGGCACGAAGCGCATCAGCGCCTCCAGGTCCGCCTGCGGGTAGCGGATCAGGTGCCGGGCGGCCGCGATGACCTCGCCGAGATTGTGCGGGGCCATGTTGGTGGCCATGCCGACCGCGATCCCGGACGCGCCGTTGACCAGCAGGTTCGGGTACGCCGCGGGCAGCGCGACCGGCTCCCGCTCCTGGCCGTCGTAGTTCGCGGTGAAGTCGACGGTGTCCTCGTCGATCGACTCCGTCATCAGTGACGTCGCGTCGGCCATCTTGCACTCGGTGTAGCGCATCGCGGCCGGCGGGTCGTCATTGCCGAGCGAGCCGAAGTTGCCGTGGCCGTCGACCAGCGGCAGCCGCATGGAGAAGGGCTGGGCCATGCGTACGAGGGCGTCGTAGATGGAGGCGTCGCCGTGCGGGTGCAGCTTGCCCATGACCTCGCCGACGACGCGGGCGCACTTCACGTAGCCGCGGTCGGGGCGCAGGCCCATCTCGTTCATCTGGTAGACGATGCGGCGGTGCACCGGCTTCATGCCGTCCCGGGCGTCCGGCAGGGCGCGGGAGTAGATCACCGAGTACGCGTACTCGAGGAAGGAGCCCTGCATTTCGTCGACGACGTCGATGTCGAGGATCTTCTCCTCGAAATCCTCCGGCGGCGGCGGGGTCTTCGTGCTGCGGCGGGCCATCGCTGCGCGGCTCCTTAACCAAGAATCGGGATGAGCTGGGTCTCACGGGGGGTTCTGCTGGGTCTTGCTCGGTCCTGCGGGGTGTCTCGCGAGGGTATGACGCGGACCATTGTGGCCCGAGCCACCGACAACGCCGACTCCGACCCAGGAGTGAGCCGGGAACTTCTCCGGTCGCCGACGCGCTTGCATACAGTGGCAGGTCTGACAGAAATCTCTGCATCGCGATCGAAGGGACCACATGCCCATGGGTCACACGGCCACAGCTCAGGCCGGCTCCGGCGGCCTGACAGCGACCGAGCACCGGCTGGCCAACGGCCTGCGCGTGGTGCTTTCCGAGGACCACCTGACCCCGGTCGCCGCGGTCTGCCTCTGGTACGACGTCGGCTCGCGCCACGAAGTCAAGGGGCGCACCGGCCTGGCTCACCTCTTCGAGCACCTGATGTTCCAGGGCTCGGCGAGCGTACCGGGCAACGGGCACTTCGAACTGGTCCAGGGCGCCGGCGGCTCCCTGAACGGAACCACCAGCTTCGAGCGCACCAACTACTTCGAGACGATGCCGACCCACCAGCTGGAGCTCGCGCTGTGGCTGGAGGCGGACCGGATGGGCTCGCTGCTCGCCGCCCTGGACGACGAGTCCATGGAGAACCAGCGCGACGTCGTCAAGAACGAGCGCCGCCAGCGGTACGACAACGTCCCGTACGGCACGGCTTTCGAGAAGCTGACCGCCCTGGCGTACCCCGAGGGCCACCCGTACCACCACACCCCGATCGGCTCCATGGCCGACCTGGACGCCGCGTCCCTCGAGGACGCGCGCAACTTCTTCCGCACGTACTACGCACCCAACAACGCGGTGCTGTCGGTCGTCGGCGACATCGACCCCGAGCGGACGCTCGCCTGGATCGAGAAGTACTTCGGCACCATTCCCTCGCACGACGGCAAGCAGCCGCCGCGCGACGGCTCGCTGCCCGAGGTGATCGGCGCGGAGCTGCGCGAGGAGATCGTCGAGGAGGTCCCGGCGCGTGCGCTGATGGCCGCCTACCGGCTCCCGCACGACGGCACCCGCGACTGCGACGCCGCGGACGTGGCGCTGACCATCCTGGGCGGCGGCGAGTCCTCGCGGCTGCACAACCGCCTGGTACGCCGCGACCAGACGGCCGTCGCGGCCGGTTTCGGCATGCTGCGGCTGGCGGGTGCGCCCTCGCTCGGCTGGCTGGACGTCAAGACCTCCGGCGGCGTGGAGGTGCCCGACATCGAGTCGGCCGTCGACGAGGAGCTCGCGCGGTTCGCCGCCGAGGGCCCGACGGCCGAGGAGATGGAGCGGGCGCAGGCGCAGCTGGAGCGCGAGTGGCTGGACCGGCTGAGCACGGTGGCCGGCCGCGCCGACGAACTGTGCCGCTTCGCGGTGCTGTTCGGCGACCCGCAGCTGGCGCTGACCGCCGTCCAGCGCGTCCTCGACATCACCGCCGAGGAGGTGCAGGCCGTGGCCGCGGCCCGACTGCGCCCGGACAACCGCGCGGTGCTGGTCTACGAGCCGCTGGCCGGTTCGGACGCCGACGAGTCCGACGAGTCCGACGAGTCCGACGAGAGCGACGAGAACGAGGGGGCGGAGCAGTGAGCGACACCGCAGCCGTCACGATGACCTTTCACCCGCAGCCGCAGCCCGGCGAGCCGCAGCCGTGGGCCTTCCCGGCCCCCGACCGCGGGGTGATGCCGAACGGCCTGACCGTGCTGCGCTGCCACCGCCCGGGCCAGCAGGTGGTGGCGGTCGAGATCAACCTCGTCGCCCCCCTGGACGCCGAGCCCGAGGGCCTGGACGGCGTGGCCACCATCATGGCCCGCGCGCTGTCCGAGGGCACCGACAAGCACTCCGCCGAGGAGTTCGCGGCCGAGCTGGAGCGCTGCGGCGCCACCCTCGACGCGCACGCCGACCACCCGGGCATCCGGGTCTCCCTGGAAGTCCCGGTCTCCCGGCTGCCCAAGGCGCTCGGCCTGCTCGCCGAAGCCCTGCGCGCGCCCGCCTTCGCCGACTCCGAGGTGGACCGGCTGGTGCGCAACCGGCTCGACGAGATCCCGCACGAGCTGGCCAACCCGCAGCGCCGCGCGGCCAAGCAGCTGTCCAAGGAGCTCTTCCCGGCCTCGCTGCGGATGTCTCGCCCGCGTCAGGGCACCGAGGACACGGTCGCCCGTATCGACTCGGCGGCCGTGCGCGCCTTCTTCGAGGCCCACGTGCGCCCCGCCACCGCCACCGCGGTGGTCGTCGGCGACCTGACCGGGGTCGACCTGGACGCGGTCCTGGCCGAGACCCTGGGCTCATGGACCGGCGACTTCGCGGAGCCGCTGCCGGTGCCGCCGGTGACCGCCGACGACACCGGCCGCGTGGTCATCGTCGACCGGCCCGGCGCGGTGCAGACGCAGTTGCTGATCGGCCGCATCGGACCGGACCGGCACGACCGGGTCTGGGCGCCCCAGGTGCTCGGCACGTACTGCCTGGGCGGCACCCTCACCTCGCGCCTGGACAAGGTGCTGCGCGAGGAGAAGGGGTACACCTACGGCGTGCGCGCCTTCGGCCAGGTACTGCGCTCCACCGCCGACGGCAAGGGCGCCTCGATGCTCGCCATCAGCGGCTCGGTGGACACCCCGAACACCGGCCCGGCGCTGGAGGACCTCTGGAAGGTGCTCCGCACCCTCGCGGAGGGCGGCCTGACCGATGCCGAACGGGACGTGGCGGTACAGAACTTGGTGGGCGTGGCCCCGCTGAAGTTCGAGACGGCCGCCTCGGTCGCCGGCACCCTCGCCGACCAGGTCGAGCAGGAGCTGCCGGACGACTACCAGGCGCAGTTGTACGCCCGGCTGGCCGAAACCGGCACGGTGGAGGCGACTTCGGCGGTCGTCAGCGCCTTCCCGGTGGACCGGCTGGTCACGGTGCTGGTGGGCGACGCCGCACAGATCGAGGAGCCGGTGCGCGCCCTCGGGATCGGTGACGTGAGCGTCGTCACCAACTGATCGGCCGACCGGCCGGACAGCGGCCCAACCGGGCGGCACGCAGGGGGCTTCGGTGGCTTGTCCGCCGAGGCCCCTTTTGTCTGTTTAGGGGTGAGGTTGCTTGTATGTGCTGTGGCGTACGCAACAAAAAGGCGTGTCTGTTTGGCGATTGACTGATGATCCGCCTAGCGTCGGCCGTGCTGTTCGTCAGTTGTACCCGCCGCACCCGCGGCACCGGACAGCGATCGCCGAGTCCCCGTCAGGCGCGAGCCTGGGGAGCCGGGGACCCACATCAGTCCCTGGGGTGAATCGGACCGCCTCGCAAGAGGAGGCCCGTAGGAGACCTTCCTGCTCCGAACCCGTCAGCTAACCCGGTAGGCGAGAGGGAAGGAAAGGATCAGCCCCGTCATGGCGTTTGGCAGTCGTGCCGCCGGTAAGCACCGTGGTTCCAGTCGTCTGAGCCGCAGGACCGCCGGCTACGCCGGCATAGCCGCCCTCGCCACCACTGGTGTCGTCGGCTCCCTGGCCGGTCCCGCGTTCGCCGCGGACCAGGCCGCCCCCTCCATCGAGGACACCGGCCTGAACACCATCGTGGTGGCCGAGGACCTCGCGGGCGAGATCGAGGCCCAGGCCCAGTCCCAGCAGCGCGCCGCCGAGGCCGCCGCCGCCAAGGCGCAGGCCGAGGCCGACGCCAGGCAGCGGGCCGCCGAGGCCAAGCGCGTGGCCGAGGCCCGGGCGCAGGAAGAGCGCGAGGCCGCCGAGCGCGCGGCCCGCGAGGAGGAGCGCAAGCGCCTCAACACCTTCGTCGCCCCCGTCGAGGGCTCCTACGTCAGCACCCAGTGGCACGCGGGCGGCGGCATGTGGTCCTCCGGCAGCCACACCGGCATCGACTTCCACGCCGCCACCGGCACCACGGTCCACGCCGTGGGCGCGGGCACCGTGGTCGAGTCGGGCCAGGGCGGCGCGTACGGCAACAACATCGTCATCAAGCACGCCGACGGCACCTACACCCAGTACGGCCACCTGTCCGTGCTGAGCGTCTCCGTCGGCCAGCAGGTCACCGCGGGCCAGCAGATCGGCCTGTCGGGCTCCACGGGCAACTCCAGCGGCCCGCACCTGCACTTCGAGGCCCGCACCGGCGCCGACTACGGCTCGGACATCGACCCGGTCGCGTACCTGCGCGGGCACGGCGTCACCGTCTGACCCGCACCGCACGACATCCGCGAAGGCCCCGGCTCCCCGAGCCGGGGCCTTCGCGTTGTGGGAATGTTTCGTATTTCGGCCGTCCTCGGAAATTATCGTGTGTTGCCATAGAGTTGCACGCATCAATGATGTCGGCAGTCGGAAATAGGCGGAGGTCCGGTCTTGCGTATTCCCGCGCACGCGGTGTGCACAGCAATTCGCGACGACATCGTCTCCGGGGTGTTCGGGCCGGGCAGCCGGCTCACCGAAGAGGTGCTGGCCCGCCGGTACGGAGTCTCGCGCGTCCCGGTGCGCGAGGCGCTGCGCACCCTGGAATCCGAGGGCTTCGTGACGACCCGGCGGCACGCGGGCGCCTGTGTGGCCGAGCCGACCGAGCAGGAGGCCGCGGACCTCCTGGAGGTGCGGATGCTGCTGGAGCCGCTGGCGGCCGCCCGGGCCGCCCGGCGGCGTACCGAGGCCCACCTCAAGGTGCTCCGCGGGCTGGTCCGGCTGGGGCAGGAGCGGGCGAAGCGGGGCCAGGGGGAGGATCTGCGCTCCCTGGGCGGCTGGTTCCACGAGACCCTCGCCCAGGCCTCCGGCAGCCCGGGGCTGATCGCGCTGCTCACACAGATGCGGCACAAGGTGGCCTGGATGTACGCGGTGGAGGCCCCGGCGCGGCCGGTGGAGTCCTGGGCGGAGCACGGGGCGATCGTGGACGCCGTGGCGCGCGGTGACGCGGAGCGGGCCCGGGCGCTCACCGCGATGCACGCGGACCGGGCGGCCGGGGCGCACCGGATGCGGGTGAGGACTTCGCAACCTGCCGTAAACATGGCGAGCGGCCCGCATTAACAAACGCCGTATACAAAGGACGGATATTCGCGCGGCTCCGGGCAATTCACGGATCCGCATTATTTTCGGCCGGTGCGAGCGGCTGGAATTCCGCTATTCGCGGACCGGTCGGGGGGTCCGGCGGTCCGGGAAAAGCAGCGAAGCCGTGGCCGCCGGCATTCCGGTGGCCACGGCTTCGCCGTACGAGCAGTAACAGCAGCCGAGCGGTACGAGCCCTACGGGCCGCACGACTCGAACCCGAGGGGTCAGACGGTCTCGGGGAGCTCCTCGAGACCCTCGGCGACCAGCTTCGCGAGGCGGTCCAGCGCGACCTCGGCGCCTTCGGCGTCGGACGCGAGGACGATCTCCTCGCCGCCCTGGGCGCCCAGGCCCAGAACCGCCAGCATGGAGGCGGCGTTGACGGGGTCGCCGCCGGCCTTCGCGATGGTCACCGGGACGCCGGAAGCGGTCGTCGCGCGGACGAAGATCGAGGCGGGACGAGCGTGCAGGCCCTCGGCCCACCCGACGTTGACGCGGCGCTCTGCCATGGTGATGCCCTTCAGGTTCTTACGGTTGTCTAGACCAGTCTCTCATGACGTCCGGAATGCTCCGACCGACCTTCGGCCTGAATCTCCCTGCCGTTCGGCCTTCCCCAGCTTGCACTGTTTGCGCCAGCTTGCCTGATGCGCCGCGCCAGGGCTGCATGGGCCGCAGGAGCCTTAAGGTGGCCCCATGACCACCGAGTCGGACCCCTCGTACCCGGCACACTGGGAAGCGGACGTCGTCCTGCGGGACGGCGGCACCGCCCGCATCAGGCCCATCACCACCGAGGACGCGGGCCGGCTGGTCAGCTTCTACGAGCAGGTCTCGGACGAGTCGAAGTACTACCGCTTCTTCGCCCCCTACCCCCGGCTCTCCGACCGCGACGTGCACCGCTTCACCCACCACGACTACGTGGACCGGGTCGGCCTCGCGGCGACCATCGGCGGGGAGTTCATCGGCACCGTCCGCTACGACCGGATCGGCTCCGACGGCCGCCCGGCCACCGGGCCCGCCGACGAGGCCGAGGTCGCCTTCCTCGTCCAGGACGCCCACCAGGGCCGGGGCGTGGCCTCCGCCCTGCTCGAACACATCGGCGCGGTCGCCCGCGAGCGGGGCATCCGGCGCTTCGCCGCCGAGGTGCTGCCCGCCAACAACAAGATGATCAAGGTGTTCACGGACGCCGGATACCAGCAGAAGCGCAGCTTCGAGGACGGCTCCGTCCACCTCACCCTCGACCTCGAACCCACCGCCGAGTCCCTCGCCGTACAGCGCGCCCGCGAGCAGCGCGCCGAGGCCCGCTCGGTGCAACGACTGCTGACCCCGCGCTCCGTGGCCGTGATCGGAGTCAGCCGCTCCGGCAGCGGGGTGGGCGCGGCGACCCTGCGCAACCTGCGGGACAGCGGCTTCCACGGCCACCTCTACGCCGTCAACGCGGCCCGCGCCCCCGGCATCGGGGGAGACCTGCTCGACGGCGTACGGGCCTACCGCGCGCTCGCCGACATCGGCGCGCCCGTGGACCTCGCGGTGGTCGCGGTCCCGGCGGACCGGGTCCCGCAGGCGGTGGCCGACTGCGGGGAGCACGGGGTGCAGGGGCTCGTCGTGCTCTCCGCCGGGTACGGGGAGAGCGGGGCGCAGGGGACGGCCCGCCAGCGCGAACTGGTGCGGCAAGTGCGCTCGTACGGGATGCGGCTGATCGGACCGAACGCGTTCGGGGTGATCAACACGGCACCCGAGGTGGAGCTCAACGCCTCGCTGGCCCCCGCGCCGCTGCCCAAGCGCGGCCGGATCGGCCTCTTCACACAGTCGGGGGCGATCGGGATCGCGCTGCTCTCGGGGCTCCTGCGCCGCGGCGAAGGACTGTCCTCCTTCGTCTCGGCGGGCAACCGCGCCGACGTGTCCGGAAACGACATCCTCCAGTACTGGTACGACGACGAGGCGACGGACGTCGCGCTGCTCTACCTGGAGACCCTGGGCAACCCGCGCAAGTTCACCCGGCTCGCGCGCCGGACGGCGGCCGTCAAGCCGGTGGTCGTCGCCAAGGGCGGCCGCCACACCCCCGCGGGCCACGTGGTCCCCGACACCCGCCTCCCGGACGCGACGGTCTCGGCGCTGCTGCGGCAGGCGGGCGTGATCCGGGTCGACACGGTCACCGAGCTGGTGGACGTGGGCCTGCTGCTGGCCGCGCAGCCGCTGCCCGCCGGACCGCGCATCGCGATCCTCGGCAACTCCGAGTCCCTCGGGGTCCTCACCTACGACGCCTGCCTGACGCAGGGGCTGCGGCCGCTGCCGCCGCTGGACCTGACGACGGCGGCCTCGCCCGCGGACTTCCGTACGGCCCTGGCCGCCGCGCTCGCCTCCGACGACTGTGACGCGGTCGTCGTCACGGCGATCCCGTGGGTGAGCGAGCGCGCGCTGGCCGACGACCTCGCGGACGCCCTGCGGGAGGCCGTGGCCGAGGCGCCGAGCAAGCCCGTGGCCGTGGTGCACGTGGAACTCGTCGAGCTGGTCGAGGCCCTGTCGGCGGCGCGCGGCACGGGGCCGGGGCCGGGGCCGGAGCCTGCGCCGCCGCCTCGGTCGCCGTCGGCCGAGAGCGTGCCCACGGCCGCCCCCGCCCCCGTGACCCCGCCCGCGGACCCCCGCCCGCCCGGCGAGCGGGACCGGATCCCCAGCTATCCCGCCGCCGAGCGCGCCGTCAAGGCCCTCGCCGAGGCCGTGCGCTACGGCCAGTGGCGGCGCGCCATCGCCGAGCCGGGCCAGGTGCCGGAGTACGAGGACATCGACGAGGGCGGGGCCGCCGGGCAGCTCTCCCGGCTGCTGGCGGCCGTGCCGGACGGCGAGGTGCACACCCTGGCCGACCCCGACGCCCGCGAGCTGCTCGGCCGCTACGGGATCCGCGTGCACACCACCCTCCCCGCGCCCAGCGCCGACGCCGCGGCCCGCGCCGCCAGAGCGCTGGGCTACCCGGTCGCCCTCAAGACCACCGCCTCGCACCTGCGCCACCGCGCGGACCTGGGCGGCGTACGCCTCGACCTCACCACCGAAGCGGAGCTGCGGCGGTCCTACGAGGAACTCACCGAAGCCCTCGGCAAGCCCGCCGAGCTGCTCCCCGTCGTCCAGGCCATGGTGCCCCGGGGCGTCGATACCGTCGTCCGCTCCGTCATCGACCCCGCCGCCGGAGCCGTCCTCTCCTTCGGTCTCGCCGGCGTCGCCTCCGAACTGCTCGGCGACACCGCGCACCGCCTGGTCCCGGCCACCGACCGGGACGCCGCCGGCCTGATCCGCTCCATCCGCGCCGCGCCGCTCCTCTTCGGCTGGCGCGGCAGCGACCCCGTCGACACCCCGGCCCTGGAGGAACTGCTCCTGCGGCTGTCGCGCCTCGTCGACGATCACCCCGAGGTGGTCGGGGTCTCCCTGGAGCCCGTGGTCGTCGCCCCCGACGGCCTCTCCGTGCTCAGCGCCACCGTCCGCCTCGCCCACGCCCCCGCCCGCAGCGACCTCGGGCCGCGCACCCTGCCCAGCTACTGACGTCCGGCGCGGCCGGGGCGCCTCCGGCGGGCCTTAAGATGGACCTCATGGCGAAATCCGGTACGACGACCCAGGGGCTGCGCACGGCGATCGAGCGCAGCGGCTACTACCCGGCCCTCGTGGCCGAGGCCGTGGAGGCCGCGGTGGGCGGCGAGCCGATCTCGTCGTACCTGGTCCACCAAGAAACGACCTTCGACGCAAACGAGGTGCGCCGCCATGTCACGGTGCTGGTCCTGACCGGCAACCGCTTCATCGTGAGCCACACCGACGAGCAGGCCGCCGACGCCGGATCCCCGTCCCCGTACGCGACCACCTCCACCGAGTCGGTCAAGCTCTCCAGCATCTCCTCCGTGGTGCTCAGCCGCGTCGTCGCCAACCCGGAGTCGTACACGCCCGGAACCCTGCCCCGCGAGGTCGTCCTGACCATCGGCTGGGGCGCGGTCTCCCGCATCGACCTGGAGCCGGCCGCCTGCGGTGACCCGAACTGCGACTCCGACCACGGTTACACCGGCAACTCCACCGCCGACGACCTGAGCCTGCGGGTCAGCGAGGCGGGCGACGGACCGGAGGCCGTGCGCCAGACGCTGGTCTTCGCGCAGGCCCTCAGCGAAGCCACCGCGGCCACCGCGGCGCCTTCCGCCACCGCTCGCTGATGGCGTACTCCGCGGCGCAGAACTGGGCGGACGAGCCGGAGCTCCTGGACCTCGCCGGCGCCCCGGTGCCGCAGTACGGCACGGGTTCGCTCGCCGATCTGCTGCCGACCCTCGTGGCCGGCCAGGGCGTCCCCGGATTCACCGCCGCCATCGCCGAGCTCACCCCGGCCGACCGAAACTGCGTGTTCCTGGTCGACGGCATGGGCTGGGAGCAGATAAAGGCACACCCGGACGAGGCCCCCTACCTGGCCTCCCTCCTCGGCACTTCGCGCGGCGGCACCGGCCGCCCGATCACCGCGGGCTTCCCGGCGACCACCGCCACCTCGCTGGCCTCCGTCGGCACCGGCCTGCCGCCGGCCCGGCACGGCCTGCCCGGCTACACCGTGCGCAACCCCGCCACCGGTGAGCTGATGAACCAGCTCCGCTGGCACCCGTGGACCGCGCCGAAGCCCTGGCAGCCGTACCCGACCGTCTTCCAGAAGGCCGACGCGGCCGGAGTGGCCACCGCCCAGGTGTCCTCGCCCGCGTTCCAGACCACCCCGCTCACCAAGGTCGCGCTGAGCGGCGGCACCTTCCTCGGGCGGATGACCGGCGAGGAGCGCATGGACCTCGCGGCCGAGCGCCTCGCGGCCGGCGACCGCTCGCTCGTGTACACGTACTACAGCGAGCTCGACGGCGCGGGACACCGGCACGGCGTGGACTCCGACGCCTGGCGCGGTCAGCTGATGTACGTGGACCGGCTGGTCCAGCGGCTCGTGGAACAGCTCCCGGCGCGCACCGCCCTGTACGTCACCGCGGACCACGGCATGGTGGACATCCCCTTCGACGAGGACGCGCGGATCGACTTCGACGACGACTGGGAGCTGGGCGCGGGCGTGGCCCTGCTCGGCGGCGAGGGCCGGGCCCGGCACGTGTACGCCGTGCCGGGCGCGCAGGCCGACGTCCTGACCGTGTGGCGCGAGGTGCTCGGCGACCGGTTCTGGGTCGCGAGCCGTGAAGAGGCCCTGGAACTGGGCTGGTTCGGCGCGCCGGGGGAGTGCGACGAGCGCGTCCTCGGCCGCATCGGCGACGTCGTCGCGGCCGCCCAGGCGGACGTGGCCATCACCGCCTCGCGCAACGAGCCCAACGAGTCGGCGCTCGCCGGCATGCACGGCTCCATGACCCCGGCCGAGCAGCTGGTCCCGCTGCTCGAAGTCCGCACCTGATCCTTCCCGCCGCCCTCCCCGCGACCCCGTCCACGACCCGAAAGGTCCCGTACTTCCCATGCCCGAGCTGGTGTTCTTCTCCAGAACGATGGACTGCGGAAAGAGCACCAACTCACTGGGGAATCCGCCATCTCACGCAGGGGTCGCCGGTCACCGCTGCCCCACGGTCTGCCCGCCCCGAAAGGTCACCCTCCTCTGATGTCCGAATTGGTATTTTTCTCCGGCACCATGGATTGCGGGAAGAGTACTTTGGCGCTCCAGATCGGGCACAACCGATCGGCCCGCGGGCTCCAGGGCGTGATCTTCACGCGCGACGACCGCGCGGGCGAGGGCAAGCTGTCCTCCCGCCTGGGCCTGGTAACGGAGGCGGTCGAGGCGACCGAGGGTATGGACCTGTACGCGTACCTGGTCGCCGAGCTCTCCAAGGGCGGCCGGGCGGACTACGTGATCGTGGACGAGGCCCAGTTCCTCGCGCCCGAGCAGATCGACCAGCTGGCTCGGATCGTCGACGACCTCGACATGGATGTCTTCGCCTTCGGGATCACGACGGACTTCCGCACGAAGCTCTTCCCGGGCTCGCAGCGGCTGATCGAGCTGGCGGACCGGATCGAGCAGCTCCAGGTCGAGGCCCTGTGCTGGTGCGGTGCCCGCGCCACCCACAACGCCCGCACGATAGAAGGCGAGATGGTGGTCGAGGGCGCCCAGGTCGTGGTGGGTGACGTGAACCGGCCGGCGGGGGAGATCGGTTACGAGGTCCTCTGCCGCCGCCACCACCGCAAGCGGATGACCTCGTCGGCGGCCCACGCGGGCGCCCTCTCCCCGGACGTGCTCCCGGTCAACCACGTCTGAACCTCTCTTCCTTCTTTGCAACGTGTCCGTTCCATGGTTGTTTTTGGGAACGAGCCCCTCTGGCGCACTCAGTGGCTGAAACGAGCCGCGGTCTCGGGGAACACCCGTCCTTGTCCTGCGGTGTACTTGTCTGGCCTGTGGGGCCATGACGGCATACGCGCCGCGTGAACTGAGGGCAGGGTGCCGTCGCTACGGCAGGTCCGTGCGTCCACTACCGCTCGACCAGCACATTCGCGTCGAGGAGGCGGACTCATTCGGCCAACCTTGTGGGGGTTCGACGGGCAGACGCAAAATGTCGAGTTTGTGGTCTGGTGGTTCCCCCTGTTCACCGTCAAGATGCGCCCCGGATCGCTTAACGGGGGAGCAGTATGGGGATGGCGTGGGGGGTGCGTGCAAAGGGAACTGGCAAGGAGGCGAACACGGATTGGCCGGCTGTGCCGGTTCAGCGGACCACTGCACCCAGTGTGTCGGGACGAGCCGGGGACGTGGATGCCACCGCTTCCGAAGCGACGCGGCTTCTCTGCCAGGCCGTGTACGCCCGTCCTGATCGCGTCAAGGCGGTCAAGGCGTGGTGGCGCAGGATCCGAGGGGTAGAAGGGCAGCCGAGGAAGGCTCGGCGCAGTACCAGGCGGCCGATCTACCTGGAGGGGAACGACGACTGCCCTACGCTCGGCGAGCCGACCGCTCAGTGGGTGGTTGATCACGTACTGCACGGCCCTCCGCTGCCTGTGCCTTCGTACGGCTTCGACCTCGTACCCGTGGTGGCTCACAGCCTGCGCGCGCGTAGGCGTCGGTGGCTCCGGCGCCTTCTCGTGCTGGTCCTCATTGTGCTTCTCAGCTCTGCGGCACCGGGGGCGGCCGCAGTCTGGGGCGGGGCCATTTTGCTCGCATTGGTCCTGCGATGGGCAACACTCCGCGCTGAGGCCAAGCGTCGCTCGACTCGACTGACTCGCTCGCCGCGCCTTGCCTACGGCGTGTTGTTCGGGCCCCTTCTCCTGGCATTGGTCCTGACCGTACTGCGACTAGGTGAGGCGTCTGATCTGCCTACCTGGCTCGCCCTGCTGCCTGCCACGCTGCTGATTAGTGCGGCTCTGGTGTGTGCTGCCGATCGGCTACTCGCACGAGCTGCGTTGCGTGTACTCGGCAGGGAGGGAGTGTCCTTGGAGCGCCTTCCCTGGGCTGCTGCCAAGG
This sequence comes from Streptomyces sp. NPDC060031, assembly GCF_042736805.1. NCBI lineage: Bacteria > Bacillati > Actinomycetota > Actinomycetes > Kitasatosporales > Streptomycetaceae > Streptomyces > Streptomyces sp. NPDC060031. The sequence continues at coordinate 12,339 of NZ_JBHWVM010000012.1, read as the reverse complement.
GCGGACGAAGAATCTCGTACATCGGGAAGCACCAGTCACACCTATCACTGCCGTACGACTCGCTCGACCGGTTCGTCGGCGCCGGGCGCGATGTCTGGGGGCCGGCGCACATCAACATCCCTTTGAAACCCAAGGACGAGGGGGTATCTGTCAGACCATTCGGGGAAGCGGAACTTCTGCGGAGAGTAGGCGCTTCCCTTGATGAGCTGGGCCGGGGTGCTCGCGAAATCACCGACCCGCTCCCGGGATTCTCGATGAAGCACGCCATGGGGATGCCGTCCGCGATGTGGCTGCAGAGCACGCGGGAAGCGGAAATCGAAGTCCCGGATCTGAGCGGGTTGGGACGCGCATCCCCGTCCGGTCGTCCGGACCGGATGTACCTGCGGGCCCAATGCGTCAGCTGGGGCGGTCATGTGATCGTCAGTGTCTTCGTCCATGCCGCGCTGGAGGCGGGAGAACTACGGCTGACAGTCCGGCCACAAGTCATGACCCCCCTCTTCAACGAGCTCCGAGGAGTGATGGCGCCCGTTTCGAAACGCGGAATCCAACTCCTCGGTTGGATCGCCGTTCAGTCACTGCTGGATGCGGTCATGGGGGCCGGCGCTCTGTGGACCTCCGCGACTAGGTTCGGCAAAAAGTCCGGCGAACGGACGGAGGAAGAGGATCCGGTGAGTCTGCGGGACCGGTACTCGACAGAGGAAGTGGCGGACATGCACCAGAGCGACGACGCCAAGAGGCACGTCGTGTTGATGCAGTCCTGCGTGTTCCGGGCGGTTGCCGAGTACCTCGATGGGCAAGGGGTCGACACTGCCCCGTACGAGCGCCAAGTGGCCGCCGTCGTCAACAACATCCAAGTCTTCGGCGACAACAATGCCCCGATCCAGAACGTCGCAGGCAACGGCATCAGCCATGTAGGACAGGACAACAACCCCAAGGGAGAAGCATGATGGCAGGATGGCGCCGCTCTGGTCAGGAGCCCGAACACGGATCAGGTATCAGCGTCGGCGGCAACAACTTCGGCGCGCTCCAGAATGTCGTGGGACAGAACATCTCCCACGTACATCAGTCGGCCGCGGGCGATGTCCAAACAGCGGACGCCGAGTCGGTACGGGAGCTCCTCGCCCTGTTCCGAGCCGAGGTGGACAGCAATGAGTCGACCCTTCACCACGTCGGCGCGTTGAGAGACATGACCAACACAGTGGAGTCGTCGCTCGCCTCTCCGGTAGCCCAGATCGGTGCTCTGCGAGGAGTGGCCCTGGCCCTCCCCGCTTTGGTGGCGGGCACCGCGGTTCAGCAAGGTGGCGAGGCCCTTGCCCACGCCATCGGCGGGATGTTGGGCTAGATCGCAGGCTTGCGGAAACTACCTGCCCGGATGACGAGGGTGGATCTCGGGCATCAGGACCTGGTCTCGGAGGCTGAGAGCGAGGTGGAGCGCCTCCTCCATCGGCATCCGACACATGGGCGACGTCGGCGGCTTCCAGTTCTGGAACCTTGGAAGTGGCGCCGCCGACACCTACCGATCACTGCGGCATTGATCTACGTGAACCCGGAATTGACATCCAAGCATCGATAGCCGTTAGGCCAAAGTGACTGAAAATAGACTGAGTTGATGTGGTCCCATGCGTCTGGCATGCCTGACATACTCCTTGGATCATGATCGGCAGTGCGTGGGGGTGCGGCAGTGACGCAGCAGCTTGACTGGCTCTCGGAGGCCATATCGACCTTCGGTGCGTCGTGCAAGGACATGGTGCTCGGTCCGGGTGACCCGGAGGCGTCTATCCGCCCGCCGTTGCAGAAGCTCCTGGAGACCGTGGGTAGTCACGACGCCATGGACGGCGTTCTGTGGCACTCCGAAACGCCTCTGCGTGACGTGGGCGTGCGCCCCGACTACGCGGTCGAGGTGCATGGCGACATCGTCGGCTACATCGAGGTCAAGCGTCCTGGGCACCCTGTCGATCCGGAGAAGTTCACCGGGCGTAATAAGAAGCAGTGGGAGCGACTGCGCGACCTGCCGAACGTGCTCTACACAAACGGCACGGAATGGCGGCTCTTCCGCACCGGAGAGCTGATCGGCACCCCGGTCGTCTTCGAGGGTGATTTGGCAACTGCGGGCCGCGCGTTGACCGCCCGTGAGCCTGCCGCGTTCAGCAGTCTCCTGCGAACCTTCCTGCACTGGGTTCCCGAGCCGATCCGTCAAGCCTCCGCACTGGTCCGACGCACTGCCCCGCTGTGCCGCCTTCTGCGGGCGGCGGTCCTGGAACAACTGGAGTTCGAGGGGCGGTATGCGGCGGAGGGCGCGCGTCCTGAGGAGCTGCGTTTCACCGGGCTGAAGAACGACTGGCGCAGGCTGCTCTTTCCGACGGCGGACGATGCGACCTTCGCTGATGGATACGCCCAGACGGTGACCTTCGCGCTGCTGCTCGCGCGCACGGAGGGTATCTCCCTGAAGGGGGTGGGGCTCCATGAGGTCGGCCGGCGCTTGGATGCTGGACATGCCCTGATGGGTAAAGCTCTCCAGCTCCTGACCGACAACATCACGGTGAGCTTCGAGGTCAGCCTCGATCTGCTCATCCAAGTAATCGACGCCGTCGACTGGGCCGCGATTCGCAAGGGCCGCAGGGATGCGTACCTGCACCTGTACGAGTCGTTCCTGGAGGTGTATGACGAGAAGCTGCGGCAGAAAAGCGGCTCGTACTACACCCCGCGCGAGGTAGTCGAGGAGATGGTGCGCCTCACTGAGGACGTGCTGCGTACCCGTCTGGGGCGTGCGGACGGCTACGCGGACGAGAGCGTTCGCATCGTCGATCCGGCGATGGGGACGGGCACGTACCTTCACGCGGTCATCGAGCATGTCGCCGCCTGGACGGCGGAGAACGTCGGACCGGGGGCGACGCCGGACGCGATTGGCAGTTTGGCGAAGCGCCTGATCGGTTTCGAGCTGCAGATGGGCCCCTTCGCCGTCGCGGAACTACGGGCTTCGGACCTGCTCAAGCGGCATCAGGCGGTTGCGCCGCAGGACGGCATGAAGCTGTTCGTCACTGACACATTGGACGACCCTTACCTGGCTGAGGAATCCCTCGCCTCGACGTACGGCGTGATCTCGGAGTCCCGTAAGCGGGCGAATGAGGTGAAAGCCAGCACGCCGGTCACTGTCGCGATCGGCAACCCGCCTTACGACGACAAGGCCAAGGGACGCGGCGGCTGGATCGAGAAGGGCACTTCCGCTCAGGGCGTTGCTCCCATCGAGGCATTCAAGTGGCCCGGCAACGGTCGCTATGAGCACGTGCTCAAGAACCTGTATGTCTACTTCTGGCGCTGGGCGACTTGGAAGGTATTCGACGCCCATCCGCAGGACCAGCAGGGGGTCGTCTGCTTCATCACCCCCTCCGGCTTCACTACGGGACCGGGCGGGCGCGGTATGCGGAACTACCTGCGGCGCACCTGTGACGAGGGCTGGATCATCGACCTGTCTCCGGAAGGGCACCGCCCAGACGTGGCCAGTCGAATCTTCCCCGGTGTTGCCCAGCCGCTGGCCATCTGCATCTTCGTCCGCAGCAAGGACACCGATCCTGAGCGGCCCGCGCGCATCCATTATCGCGCTGTGCACGGCAAGCGAGTCGTCAAGTACCGCCAACTCAAAGAGATCCAATTGGACGACAGCGGCTGGCAGGACGTGCACTCCGCCGCCATCCGTCCCTTCCGCCCGACCACCGAGACAGCGTGGGAGGACTACCCCGCTATCGATGATCTCTTCCTCTGGGGAAGCCTGGGAGCCACGACCAACCGGTCCTGGGTAAATTCCCCCAGCGAGCAGGTGCTCAAGCGACGCTGGGCGCGTCTGATCCATGAGACCAATCCCGCCAAGAAGGCGGAGTTGTTCAAGGAGACGAGAGACCGTTCGCTGTCCGACAGCCGGACCCCGTTGCCTGGACAACCGGAGCACACCCAGGGGCTCGTGGACGAAACAGAGCTGGTGCCGGACGTGACGCGTCTCGCCATGCGCAGCTTCGACCGTCAGTGGTTGATCTCCGACAGCCGTGTCATTGACTTCGCCCGCCCCACGTTGTGGGAAAGTCTGCAGCCGGGCCAGATCTTCCTCAACCAGCAGTCCTCCCACGAGATCGAGACGGGGCCGGCCGTCGTCGCCACCGCCCTGCTTCCCGACACCCACCACTTCAACGGTCGCGGCGGCAAGGTCATGCCGATCCTCCATCCGGACGGCACCCCCAACGTGCATCCGCGCCTCCTTGCCCACCTGGCGGCTGAGCTCGGCCTCGACCACCGCATTACGGTGCACGACCTCGCCGCGTACGCGGCAGCTGTCGCCGGGCATGCCGGATTCACCAAGCGGTTCACGGAAGAGCTGCTCACCCCTGGGGTCCGGCTGCCACTCACTCGCGATCCTGCCCTCTGGCACGAGGCCGTGCAGCTGGGCGAACATCTGTTGTGGGCTTCGACCTACGGGGAACGATACGTCGATCCGGAAGACGGTCGACCAGCCGGCGACGTCCTCTTCCCGCAGGGCGATCCGCGGCGACTCCGCTACGACCAGCACATCGGGACGGAAGTCCCCGCCGAGATCAGCTACGCCGAGATGAACCGGACCCTGCACCTGGGTGCTGGATATGTCAGTCCGGTCCCCGCAGAGGTGTGGAACTACGACGTCGGCGGCATGCAAGTCGTCAAAAAGTGGTTCGGCTATCGCAAGGCAAGCCCCAACAGCCGCAAGACCAGTCCTCTGGATGATCTGCACGTCGAGTCCTGGCCAGCCGAATGGTCGCGCGAGCTCATGGAACTGCTCTCTGTGCTGCGCCGACTCGCCGACCTCGCTCCCGCACAGCAGGGCCTGCTGGACCGGATCCTCGCTGCTCCCACGGTCACGGCAGCCGACCTGGAGAAGGCCGGCATTCTTCCGGTACCCGCCAAGGCACGCAAACCCCACCGTCGAGTCGAGTTTCCCCCGCACGTCAACGAGGAACCGTAGGGGCGCTTCAGTGCTCCTCCGCCCGGCGCTCCAGGTACGCGGTCGCCTCCGTCACGCTCCACGCCCCCTCTGCGAGCTGACGTAGCGCGTACATTTCCGTGCTGAGCGACGGGGTACGGCGCTGCAACTCGTCCGCGAAGACGCTGACCTCGACCAGACGTTTCCCAAGTGTGGCGCACTCGGCTTCGAGGCAGGCTGCCCTGCCGCGTGGCGTGATGGCGACACGTTCACCCGTGACTTCCAGCAGGCCCATCCAGCTGAGAGTCTGCACGTCGCCAGCGATGCTCGTCTCGTCGAGACCCCGGACTGCCACCGCGATCGCATCGGCGGATGGAATCTCGGCGGTCATGAGGTGATGCAGAAGTTGAAGCTGCGAAGGGGAGAGAGCTGAGTGCACAGTCCCATGTCTAGCAGCAGGGGGACAGTCCTGCACATCAGGACTGAATCCGCCCAACTGGCACTTGAACCCGGTTCGGTATTTCCGGCCTGCTCAGGGCTCCGCGGAGGCCTCCTGCCGGTGCGCTACGCGAGCAGCTGTTTGAAGGGGGCGACGATGGGACACCTGTGCGGAAGCGTAACCGAGACCACGCGATGTCCAAGACGCGCCAGATGGGTTGCACGGCAACGCGTGGCTGCTACTCCTGGACATTGGCGCTTGTGGCGGTCGGCAGCAGGTTCACGGCACTCCCCGGGGCAGCTGCGGCTCGGTGGTCATCGTCGGCCATCACTGTTCAATCTGGCAGTGGCTCCTGCACGGAGGGATCTGCTCCGGCCGGTGACGGCCTTCGCGGGGGGTGAGCATGGTCGTCCACCTCGGTTCGCGCCTGGGGGCTGCTCCTATGCGGCTCGTCTCGGAGGCGTATAGATCGCCACACCCGCTCGTGGAGTTCGGCGATGCATGGGCTGCAGGCGAACATCGGCGCTTGCATGCCCGCGACGCTCGCTGGTCCGATCCATAAGACTCGTGTCCAGCGTTGGCCGCAGTACAGCCAGCAGACACCGTCAACCCATGCGTTCGAGTCGTCGGGTTGGGCGGGGGTAGGCAGACCTTCGTGGGTGTACGCCGCGATCCCGGGAATCACCGGGTGGTTGAGCATGACGAGTCTCCAGTTCGGTCGGCGCCTCCACCGGTCGGGGGATGGGCATTCCAGATGGTTCTTGCGGCGGTGGCTACTGGCGGACGTATGCGAGTCTGGGAGCGCGCTCGAGGTCGAGGGTGAAGCGGTCGATCTGGTCCGTGCTGCTGGGCACGGTGAGGGTGTAGCCGTTGCCGGCGTAGAGGCCCGGGCCCGAGTGGGTGAGCTGGTCGCATGTACCTCGGCGCCACAGGTGGAGAGCATCAGCTCTGCGGGTGAGGCGCAGGCTGCCGGGGGCCTGGTCGCAGGCGAAGGTGCCGAGCTCTGTGTGCTGGCCGAGGTCGTCGGGTGTGGGCTGGTCTCGTGTGGCAGTGCTTGGGGTTCGCTCCAGGGCTGTGGCGCGGACGAGAGCCTCCTTCGGGGCCAGCGTCGGCTGCTGGTGGAGGTCCCGGAGGATGGCGGCGGTGACGCGGTCGGCCGAGAGCCCGGCATTGTTGGACAGGGCGATCACGCGTAGCCCTGATGCTTCCACTTGGGCAGCGGCGGAGAAGCCCTGTTCGTGGCCGTAGTGGAAGACGGCAGTGCGGCCGGGGCGGGCGTCGGCGTAGAGCCCGGGGCCGTAGAGATAGGGCTTGTGGTCGCTGGGCTCGTAGTCGACAGCTTCCTGCCAAGGGAGCTGGTGGGGGTGCTGCCAGTGCTGGTGGAGGTATGTGAGCCAGCGGTCGAGGTCGCCGACGGTGGTCCATAGGGTTCCGGGGCCGGGCAGGGTGACCGGCGCTGCGGCGTGCTGCCAGTCGTCGTGGGTGGCCTGGTAGGCGGCTGCGGCTGCGGGGATGACCTGGCGGGGGTCGCTCTGGAAGTGGGTGGAGTGCATGCCGAGCGGGCCGAAAACGCGGTGCCGGGCGAGGTCGGGCAGCGTGGTGTGGTGGACCGTTTCGAGGATCTCGGCCAGGAGGAGGTAGTTGGTGTTGCTGTAGAGGAAGCGGCCTTCGGGGACGGCGCGCTGGTGCTGGCGGTAGGCGAGGGTTCGCAGGTCGTCGGCCGTGTAGTGGTCGAGGTCCCGGAAGCCGGCGAGGGAGAGCAGGGACTCGGCGTCGCGTATGCCCGATCGATGGGTGACGAGGTCCGCGACGGTGACATCGCTGATCTTGAGTCGGGGCAGCAGGTCCGCGGCCTGCTGGTCCAGGCGCAGGAGATCGTCATGCGCGGCGAGCAGGATCAGGTGGGCGGTGATCTGCTTCGCGACCGAGCCGACGTTGAAGGTGGTGTCCGGTCCGATGGGCAGTCTGTGTTCGAGGCTGGCCAGACCGGTGTGCAGAAGAGTGGGCTCTTCGCCTGGCCGGTGGACCAGCAGGGACAGGCCGGGCTCCTCGTCGCGGGCCGCGTTCACAGGGCGAGTGCATGGTGGTGGGCGGCAGCGAGGCGGTGGCGGAGACCGTCGTTGCTGATCAGCTCCAGAGCACGGGCATGGTCGATCGCGGTGCTGGCGAGGAGGCTTCGCTGCTGGTCGAGGTAGGCGGTCAGGAACCGGTGCAGGGCTCCCTCGGTGCTGTTCAGCGCGTGCGCAGTGAACAGCATGGTGAGCGGGAACGCCCAGCAGGCGTGGAGGAAGCCGAACGCCGGCCGCGTTGTCCGCTTCCACGGGGAGTGGAAGTGCGCGGCGTCGCTGATCCTGCATCCCGTTGCCGCGAGGGCGTCGTTCAGCCAATTGTGCCCAGCCTCGTGGATGAGGTCGCGGGCCAGGACGACCGCGTTGTCGACGTGGTCCATGAAGACCGTGCCGGGCAGGCGGCTGATGGTCCAGCTGTCAAGGGTCTCGCCGAGGTTCTTGGTCCGCAGCAGGCACAGGATGACGGCGTGCGCGGCGAGCAGTTCGCCGAACCCCGCTCGTGCGGCGCTGCTGTACGCGTCGGCCGCGAGGCTGCGCAGGTGGGGCTGGGCGGGCTCGGTACCGGGGCCCAGGACGTAGTAGGGGGTCTCGGAGATCGCGGAGCGGGGCAGGTCGGCGAGTGTGGGTGCGACGACCACGCGGGCGCCGACCGCTGTGGGGACGGAGTTGGTGGTGGCCCCCGCGTCGGGGTGGGCGACGTACCAGTCGAAGGTCGCGGCATCGCCGGCGCGGGCGGCTGCTTCGGCTCCTTCGAGGGCATGGTGGGCCAGGCAGTAGTCGGCCGCCCTACTGGTGGTGGACTGAGGTGGCTGGGCTCCGGGGCGGATGACGGCTTGGATGCGCTGCGTGCGTTCGTGGTGCAGGCGGTCGATCGGCGGGAGGTCGAAGAGGTCGGCGAGGGTGTGCATGAGGCGCGTCTCCTGTTCGGTGGTGGCCCGGGGCTGGGCCGCAGGTGCTGGCGGCCCGGCCCCGGGTGTATTCACCGGCGGCGCTCAGAGCGCCGGGCGGCTGTGGGTTTTCAGGCGGTGGTGGCCTCCGCCTCGGCCGCCGGCCAGCCCTCGGCCGAGACGCTGGAGGTGTGGGCGGTGGTACGGACGGTCTCGTCCTCGCCGCGCAGGTCCTCGACGTTGGCGAGGAAGTCGGCGATGCGGTCCTGGTTCATGGGGTGTTCCGCCTTTCGGTCTCGTTGGCTTCGGCTTGTTCCGCTTGCTCTGCTGTGGGGCCGGATTCGGGGCGGAGATCTCGCCCTGGGCATGAGGGGCTCCCGCGTGTCGGTCAGCGCTGGTGGAGGTCGGCCGCCGTGCGGAGCACGGTGCGCAGGTCCTCCATGGCGGGCCGGTCGCCCGCGTCGTCGGAGAGCGCGGCGGTCACGATGCTGCGCAGGGGCTCCGGGATGAGGGGCAGGTTCGTGTGGCCGGCCAGGCGGGGGATGTCCGCGCACAGGTAGCGGTAGACGAGGACGGCGAGGCTGAAGACATCGGCTGCCGGGGTGGCCTCGTGGTAGCCGGTGAGGTACTCCGGCGGCCAGTGCACCTCGGGCCCGCGGTGTTCAGGTCCGCGTGGGGTGGACAGGCGGCGGGCGGCTCCGAGGTCGGTGATCAGGCCCCGGTCCTGGTCGATGAGGATGTTCTCCTGGTAGACGTCGCGGTGGACGATTCCGCGCTGGTGCAGGTTGTCCAGGCCGTCGGCCACGTCGGCGAGGATGCTGAGGCCCTTACTGGAGTCCTTGGATGAGGCCATGAAGGTCCGGAAGTTCCCGCCGTCGCAGTGCGGCATGGTGTACCAGTCGAACCGCTCTGAGCTGCCCTGTTCCAGCAGCGGGACGATGTGATCGGTTCCTCCGGCGGCGGCGGCGGTCAGCTCCGCCTCGTGGCGAAAGTCTTCACGGGTGAGAGCGCGTTCGGTCTCGGTCATCTGCGCGTACCAGTAGAAGCCGTACGCGGCGGGCTTCTCACTGGGGTCAAGCTCGGCCAAGACGTGGTTGCTGCCGAAGCCCGCCTTCAGTACGACGTCCTCCTGGCCGGGCCGGCCCGCTCTGACCAGGGTGCTGGCCCGCGTGAACGCGAGGAGGTCTTTGATGTGCCAGCCGTCCGTGCTGAGCTGATCGAGGACCCCGGCTGCGGGATGCATCGGGTGCAGGTTCATCGGCTCGCTTCCTTGTTCGGGGCCGTGGGACTCTCGGCCGAGCGGAGGTCCTCCATGCAGGCGTCGACCAGGGCTTCGAGGTCGGCATGTGTCCTGCAGGGGTGCTCTAGCACTGGAAGGCCAGTGGCCTTGGTCCAGGCGTCGGCGGCCTCGTTGTAGAGGTCGGCCAGCCGGGCGGCGGCCTCGGGCTGTTCGGTGAAGCGGCGCTCTGTCGCACGTCGAGTGATGCGGGTGTGGCAGATGTCAGGCTCGGTGGTCAGCAGAACGGTCAGCTGCGGACGAGCCTGGGTTTGCTCGGCGAGGCGTTCGACGTACGCGTCGACGGGCTGGTGGTAGAGCAGGGCGAGCAGGCAGGCGGTGGAGAGGGTGAACCGGTCGGCGAGGACCGGGCCCTCGGTGAGGGCGACTGCGATGTTGAAGCGGGAGTGCAGGGCCAGGTCCTGGGCGGCGGCCTCGATGGCCTCCTGCTCATCGCCGCCGTGCCCGGCCCGCAGGCGGATCAGCGTGCGGGTGGCCGGGTGGGAGAGCCAGGAGAACTGGCCGATGTGGCTGAGGGGGATGCCCTCGGCGTGGGTGGTGGCCAGGAGCCGGTCGCGGAGGGTGCTCTTTCCGGCGCCGGCTATGCCTTCCAGGGCCAGGAGCACGCGCTCACCCGGCCGTGGTGGGCTCGGCGATGAGCCAGCTGATGAACTTGGCGACCCGGCCGGCGGTGACCGGGAGGGTTCCGTGCGCGAGCTGGGAGCCGTACAGCAGGGCCGTGCCGGGGGCCGGGGCGACGCTCCAGCGGGTGCGGGGCATCTGCTGGAACCAGGTCGCGGAGTTGTCGGCTCCGTCGTGGGTCAGCCACATGCCCTCCGCGTAGCCGTTCGAGGCGGCGTCGGGGGTCTTGCCGTTCCACAGGCGTTCGCTGGAGGCGGTCTCGACGTAGAAGTCGCCTCCGGCGTCGGCCTGGGTGATCACGACGCTGATGCCGGCGATCTGGCGGGGCCAGGCGAGCGGGTCGGGGGCGATGCCGTCGAGGTGGCTGGTGATGTGCTGGCCCACGCCGTACTCGACGTACGTCCACGGGCGGCAGAGGGTGATCGAGGGCATGACGCGTGAGAGCGCCGGGCGAGCGCGTTCGAAGGCGTCGCTCAGGAGCTTCTCGGCGGCCTGGGGGATCGAGGGGATCTCGACGCGTCCGGCCGGCTCGTAGACGGCCATAGCCTGTTCGGGGCTGTGGCCAGGGATTTCGTGGATGGAGGTGCGGCGCTCGTAACCGAAGCGGCTGGTGCCGCCGCTGGTTAGGACGTCGTTCATCAGGTCGGCGAGGTGGGCCCGCTCGGCGTCGCTGAGGAAGTTCTCGACGCTTCCGACGCCGACGGTCTCGGCTATGTGGATCACTTCGTCGTTCCCCCTTGCTGGAGCACGCGGTGGATGTCGTTCAGGTCCGTGCAGTGGTTGAGCCAGCTGACGACCGGGCTGCGGGTGGCGGCCAGCGGGTCCTGCCACAGGGCGAGGAGCTCTCCCGTCAACGGCAAGTCGTCGCTGTCAGGCAGCAGGTCAGCGTCAGGTGTCTCGGCTTGGGCCAGGGCGCCGCACGAGGCCCCGTGCTGCTGGGTGAAGACGAGGGCGAGACGGGTTGCCGCTGTGGTGCGGCAGGCCCGTGCGAAGGGGTCCGCGGGTAGCGGCAGGCCGTACGAGCGGTGTTCGGTGACTGTCCATGCCTGGGCGATGGCGGCGCCGGAGGCTGTGATGCGGCAGGCCGCGCAGCACCGGTGGTCGGAGTCCGGGCAGAGGCGGAGGTGGTCGCCGAGGGTGGTCGCGATCTCGTCGAGGACTGCCCAAGCGGTACTTGCCAGCACGGTACCGACGTCTGGCTGTCGGTATCCCGCGGTGCTCTTGTGGTTGCAGCAGGCCTCGCCCGCTCCGGGCTGCTTGTTGGAGGTGAGGGCGGGTTCGATGAACAGGGTGTGGAAGTAGGCGATGCGTCCCAGGAGCTGGTGGATGGTGACCGCGTCGCCGGGTTTCATCGCAGCACCCCCTCGGGGGCTTGCGGCGACACCGGCAGTGGGCAGGCGCACGCGGATTCGACCGTGGGGAGATCGGCGTCGAGGGCTGCGGCCAACACAGCGGTGGCCTCGTTCAGGCGGGCGAAGTAGCCGTCCCACCCCTGACCGGAGCCGGGGTCCAGGCTCAGGTCGAGGACCGGGGTGGTGGTGCCCGTGTTCTCGCAGGTGAGCTCCGAGCGGCCGACGTTGACCTCGATGCCCGCGGGGAGGAGGGCGCTTACGAAGGTGGCGGCCCGGCACAGTGCCGCAGCAGCGCTGGCGTACTCCCGGCGGTCACGGGGGAGGAGCCCGATGCGTAGACCTGTTGGGGTCAGGTCCGCGCCGGTGTACTGGTGGCCCTGGCAGCTGTCGTACGTGACGAGTCCCCAGGCTCGGGTGACCGTGTCGACCAACGGCCAGACGCCGGGTTCGATGGCCGCCCGCCACATCGGGTGGGCTGGGGTCAGATCGTCGGCCTCGTGGATACCGGCGAGGCCCACGGTGTTGATGTTGCCGTGCTCACTTCTGTGCAGCCTGACTTCGTTGCCGATGAGTGGCTGTTGTCGTTCCGATCTTGTGGGGTGTTGGTCGAACGGGGGTCTCGTTCGGGTGATCACGTCGGGTTCCGGGCATGAGAACAGGGCCTCTTGGTAGCTCGGTAGGTGTCTACGCCAACGAGTGTTCCAGGAGGCCCTGTTGTCGCAGTTCTACGCC